>NZ_WJSP02000140.1 GCF_009720255.1 Agromyces humi
ACCGGCGTCGCGCGCAGCGTCGGCGTAGCGCGCACCGTGCGCGTTGCGCCCGGGCACGCCGACGTAGAGGTCACCGGGACGCACGGCCGACGAGGCGAGCACCACGCCCGTCACCTCGAGGTCGTCGATGTCGCCGTGCACCTCGAGGCCGAACGTCTCGGCCAGGCCGTGGAGCGATCGGGGGCTCGGATGCTGCGGCCGGAGGGCCGCGGGGGGCGATCCGGTCACGAACCCAACTTTCTCACCAGGTTGCTGGCAGCTCGGGCGCCGGGGCGCCGGATGGAACGGTCCGATACTTCTTCAGCACCTGGCTCATCACCTGTTGGAAGACGGGAGCGGATGCGGCGGACGAATTCATCTTAACGGGATTCATGATGCTCACCGAAACGACGAACTGCGGATCGTCGGCCGGCGCGAAGCCCGACACCGAGACGAGGTAGCCGTGGAGGTAGTGGCCGTTGCCGTCGGGAACCTGCGCCGTGCCGGTCTTCGCGGCCACCCGGTAGCCCGGGATCTCCCACTTGTCGGCGAGCCAGCCCTCGAGGTACACGCGCTCGAGCATCTGGCTGGTCTGGTCGGCGGCCTGCTCCGAGACCGCCCGCGTGCCGGCGGGCTCGGCCTGGGGGACGTCGCCGCAGCCGTCGACGAGACGCACCGGCATGCGCACGCCGCCGTTCGCGATGGTCTGGTACGCGCTCGCGATCTGCACGGCCGTCGTGGTGAGGCCCTGGCCGAACATCGTCGCGTACTTGGTCTGGTTGTCCCAGTCGTCGGGGTCGCCGTGCAGGTCGCCCGGTGCCTCGGCCGGGAAGCCGACCTCGGTCTCCTGGCCGAGCCCGAACTTCTGCATGTCGTCGTAGCGCTCGCGGTCGGTCATCAGCTCGCCGAACTTCGACATGCCCGTGTTCGACGACTCGATGAGCACTCCCGTCAGCGTCAGCGGCTCGTCCTCGTGGAAGGCGCTGTCGTTCACGTCGGCGCCGTTGGCCGGCTTGTATCGATAGGGGGCCACGACCTGGCTCAGCGGGTCGGCCTTGCCGGCGTCGATGACGGATGCCGCGGTCAGCGCCTTGAACGTGGACCCGGGCTCGAACGGGGCGGTGAACGAGCGCGAGCCGCGGTCGTCCTCCTCCGTCGAAGACGGATCGTTCGGGTCGACCGTGGGCACGTCGGCCACGGCGAGGAGCCGGCCGGTCTTGGCCTCCATGACCGTCACGGTCGCCCAGTCGGCGCCGACCGCCTGCACCTGCGCCTCCGCGATCCGCTGCACCATCCACTGGAGGTCGGAGTCGATCGTGAGCTTCAGGGTGCCGCCGTCGTGCGCCTGCTTGTGGATGACCTGCGTGCCGGGGATCTGCACCCAGTCCTGGAGGCTGTGCAGGTAGCTCAGCTCGCCGTCCTCGCCGGCGAGGCACTCGTCCTCGGCGTACTCGAGCCCGGCGACCGCGTTGCCGTCAGGATCGACGAACCCCAGCAGGTTGCCCGCCACGGCGCCGTTCGGGTACCGACGGCTGGGGTGCTCCCACGGCACGACCCACGGGATGTCGAGCGCCTTGACCTGCTCGTAGGTCTCGGTGTCGACGAGCTTCGCGACGAACGCGAAGTCGGAGTCGGGGTCGCCGGCGAGGGCGTCGGTGATGATCGCCTGCACCTGCTCGCCGGTGAGGCCGACGACGGCACCCAGCTCGGCGGCGGACTGCTCGAGCGGCACCTTGACGCGCGTGGTCGTGTCGGGGTCGGCGGGATCGGGCTCCTCGCGGATGATCGGGCCCGCGCTCGCGTTCTTCGGCGACAGGGCGATGTCGTAGCGCATCACGGTGTCGGCGAGCACGATGCCGTTCGCGTCGACGATGTCGCCCCGGGATCCGTACACCTTCACGTTCGTCGATCGGCGGCCCTCGGCCTCCGCGCTGAGCTCCGCGGCCCGCACGACCTGGATGTCGACGAGTCGCACGACGAACACGCCGACGAGCGCGACCAGGATCACGCCGGCCAGGAGGATTCGCCGCATCGGGTGTCGGCTCGTGCGGTTCATTCGCGCCTTCCTCGTCGGGTGCCGGTCAGTGCGTCGCGGGCGTCGGCAGGCCGTCCGCGGGCGGCGGGACCACGGGCGCGGCGTCGGGTGCAGCGATCGCCCCCTCGGCCGGTGTCCCTCCGTTCGGAGTCTCCCCCGCCGCCTGCTCGGTCACGAGCGGCACGCCGTCGATGAGCGCATTCGGCACGAGCGGGGCGGATGCCGCGGCGCCGCCGGTCGCGGGCGTCGGCTCCCCCAGCACCGCGCCGTCGGACAGTCGCAGGTAGACCGGGTTGGCGTTCGGCACCATGCCGAGCGCCTCCGCGTTCTTCGCGAGGTACTGCGGCGACTCGACCCGGTCGAGGTCCTCGGCGAGCTTCTGGTGCTCGCGCTCCAAGTCCGCCTGGCGCACCTGGTAGCCGTCGATCTCGTACGCGCCCTGGGCGACCGCGATCGAGAGGAGCAGCTGCGCGACGACGATCACGGCGACCCCGCCGAGTGCGATGACGGCGTAGGCGAGCCTCGGCTTGGCGCGTCCGTTCGGCTGGGGTGCCGGACGGAGTCGCCGCTCGGGCCGCGGTGCCGGGCTCCGCCGTGGAGCTGGAGCGCTGTGGGCCGGCAGTGCGGTCATGACGGCCTCCTCACTCGTTCCGCGGCACGCAGCCGCACGGGCTTGGCGCGCGGGTTCTCGGCCTGCTCCGACTCGCTCGCCAGTTCGGCGCCGCGCACGAGGAGCCGGAACTGCGCACGGTGCTCGGGCAGTTCCATCGGGAGTCCGGCGGGTGCCGTGGAGCTCGAGGCGGCTTGGAGCACGCGCTTCACGATGCGGTCCTCGAGCGACTGGTAGGCGAGGACGACGATGCGGCCGCCGATCGCGACCGTTTCGAGCGCCGCCGGCATCGCCCGCTGCAGCACCGACAGCTCCTCGTTCACCTCGATGCGCAGGGCCTGGAAGACCCGCTTGGCCGGATGACCCTGCCGCTGCACCGCGACCGGCGTCGCCGCCGTGATGACGGCGACGAGTTCGGCCGACCTCGTGATGGGGGCATCCGCCCTCGCCTTGACGATCGCCCGGGCGTACCTGGCCGACAACTTCTCTTCGCCGTAGTCCTGGAAGATGCGTCGCAGTTCGTCCTCGCTCGATTCGGCGATCACCTCGGCCGCCGTGCGGCCCTGGGTGAAGTCCATGCGCATGTCGAGCGGGGCATCCTTCGAATAGGCGAAGCCTCGCTCGGCACGGTCCAGTTGCAGCGAGGAGACGCCGAGGTCGAACAGCACCCCCTGCACCTCGTCGAAGCCCTCCGACCGCACCGCCTCCGCGATGCCGTCGTAGACGGTGTGCACGAACCGCGCCCGGTCGCCGAACGGCGCGAGCCGCTCGCGGGCGATCGCCAGCGCGTCGGTGTCGCGATCGAGCCCGATGACCGTGAGTCTCGGGAAGCGGGTCAGGAAGGCGCTCGCGTGCCCGCCCATGCCGAGCGTGGCATCGAGGAGCACGGCGCCGTCGGCCTCGATGGCCGGGGCGAGCAGCTCGAGCGTGCGCTCGAGCATGACCGGGGTGTGGATGCGTTCGATGTCCATGATTCCTTCGGGACGGTTCCCGGATTCCGATCCCCATCCGTTCGTCCTGGTGCGGGGAAGTGCATCAGGCGCGCACGGCTGGGAGTCGCAATCCGGGACTAGAAGAGTCCCGGGATCACCTCCTCCGCCGTGTCCGCGAAGGCCGCCTCCTGCTCGGCGAGGTATGTCTGCCACGCCGTCGCATCCCAGATCTCCACTCGGCTGCCCGTGCCGATGACCGTGAGGTCCCGGTCCAGGCCCGCGTACGCGCGGAGCGTTGCGGGGACGGTGACGCGATGCTGCTTGTCGGGGGTCTCCGCGGATGCCCCCGAGAGGAAGACGCGCATGTAGTCGCGCGCCTGCTTGCTCGTTACCGGGGCCTGGCGGATCTTGTCGCTCATGCTCTCGAACTCGCGTGCGCTGAACACGTAGATGCAGCGCTCCTGCCCGCGCGTGAGCACGAGGCCGCTCGACAGCTCGTCCCGGAATTTCGCCGGAAGAATGACGCGGCCCTTCTCGTCGAGCTTCGGCTCGTAGGTCCCGAGGAACACCGCACCACCCCCTTTCCTCCGGCCAGAATCCAGGTGACCCCACTTTACTCCACTCTCATCCACCGATCAACGACATTCGCTCGCTTTCCGTGCTTCCCAGGTGTGAGATGCCTGTGAATACGGGCGAGAAGGCGGGTGGAGCGCAGTGGAGGGAAAATGCGCCCGCGTGGGGCGTCAACGACCAGCTGATCCCACGGAGCGCAGGAAACGGGGCTGGCAGTATGCGCAAGCGGGCGCAGCGGGCCACCTCGTGGCGCCGGGCACGACGAAGAACGGGCCGATCCGAAGATCGACCCGTTTGGGTGGTGCGAAGTGGAGGGCTAGCCCTGACCGTCCTGGCGACGGTCCCAACGCTCGTTCAGGCGGTCCATGAATCCGCCCGAGCGCCGGGCCTTCGACGAGCTGGAGGCGGGCTCCGCGGGCGCAGGCGTGGCCGCCCCGCGCTTGCTGGGGGTGATGGCGATGAGCACGCCGGCGAACATCAGGGCGAAGCCGAGGATGCCGACGATGAGCAACTGCAGCGCGACACCCGCGATGAGCGCACCGACACCCGCGACGGCGACCAGCACGCCGAGCACGATCGCCCGGTAGTTGGGTCGTCGACCACGCACGCCACCGACTGCATGCACGAAGTCCGCGTCATTGCGGTAGAGGTTCCGCTCCATCTCCTCGAGAAGACGTTGCTCCTGCTCTGAAAGCGGCATCTCATTCCCCTCAGGCTCGGGCTCGACGCATCCGAGCTCATTCTAGCCCCGCCCCGCCTCGCTAGGCTAGGCGGGTGGCTCACGGTTCCCGGCTCGTCGATCTGGTGCAAGCGCGCATCGAGGAGTTCCTCTCCGAACGCACCTCCATTCTCCGCTCGATCAGCCCCGACCTGGACTCCCTCGACGAGTTCTCAAGGCGGTTTCTCAGCGGCGGCAAGCGCTTCCGGGCTCGGTTCTGCTACTGGGGATGGGAGGCCGTCGGCGGGCGGGGCTTCGATCCCTTCGAATCCGACGCGCGACGCGACTGGTTCCCCATCGTCTCGGCGGCCTCGGCACTCGAGCTCTTCCACGCGGCGGCGCTCGTGCACGACGACATCATCGACAACTCGGACACCCGACGCGGCGCCCCGGCGGCGCACAAGCTGTTCGAACAGCTGCATGCCGACTCGCGCTGGGCGGGCAGCCCGGCGGACTTCGGCCGGGCGTCGGCGATCCTCCTCGGCGACCTCCTGCTCGGGTGGAGCGACGAGCTCCTCGACGAAGGGCTGCAGACGCTTCCCGACCGACAGGCCGCCCGCGCGGCACGCGCCGAGTTCATGCGCATGCGCACGGAGGTGACGGCGGGCCAGTACCTCGACATCCTCGAGGAGCGGGCGTGGGTCGTCCAGTCCGACGACGACCAGCGCACGCGCGCCGAACGCGTGATCGTCTACAAGGCCGCGAAGTACTCGGTCGAGTCGCCGCTCGTGATCGGCGGCGCGATCGCCGGCGCGACATCCGCCCAGGTGGCCGCGTTGCGTGGCTTCGGCCTGCCGCTCGGCATCGCCTTCCAACTGCGCGACGACCTGCTGGGCGTGTACGGCGATCCCGAGGTCACCGGCAAGCCGAGCGGCGACGACCTCCGTGAGGGCAAGCGGACCCTCCTCGTGGCGATCGCACGCGAACGTCTCGCCGCCGGACCGCGTCGGCTGCTCGACGAGCTCCTCGGCGACCCCGACCTCGACGCCGAGCAGGTGCGGATGCTGCAGCGCACCATCGCCGACTCCGGTGCCGTCGACGAGGTCGAGCGCCTCATCGCCCAGCATGTCGCGCGGGCCGCCTCGGTGCTCGAAGACGCACCGATCAGCCGCGAGGCGCGCGCCGAGCTCGGATCACTCGCGAAGGCGGTCTCCCGGCGCACCAGCTGACGGCGCTCCGCGTCCGGAGGTCGGCAGCCGCATCGCGATGGTGCCGGCCGCGCGGGCCGTCGCCGTCAGGCGAGCGCCTGCGCCACTCGCCGCACCTCGGCCTTGCGACCGGCCCGCAGGGCGGCGATCGGCGTGGTGCCGAGGCTGTCGTCCTCACCGAGCAGCCATTCGAGGGCCTCGGCGTCGGAGAAGCCCGCGTCCGCGAGCACGACGGCCGTGCCGTGCAGCTCGGGCAGTGGAGCCGCGTCACGGAGGAAGGTCGCCGGCACCTTGAGCACGCCGTCCACGCGGGCGGCGAGCAGGTGGCGGTCGTCGATGAGCCGTCGGATCCTGCTCGGGGTCTGCCCGAGCATCTCGACGAGGTCGGGAACAGTCAGCCAGTCGGTCTGGTCGGCGTCGGTCACGTTCCCAGCCTGCCAGACGAACCCTCGACTCGGGAAGCCGTGGCGGCATCCGAGGTCCACCGCTGGTCGCGTCCAGCGAGCATGCGCCGTTCCCGCGCACGGACTCGGCAGACTCGGCGGACTCGCGGCGAGGGTCGTTGACTCGCCCTACCCCCTGTGCGAGCGTGGCGATGGACGAGGATGTCCGACGCCGACTCCAGGGGGAACGATGGCGAACGAGACGGACGCATTCCGGGCCGCGAGGGGCGGCGAGTCCGGCGCGCGACCGCGACGCCGCGGCATCCGGGTGCTTCTCGGCGTGCCCATCGCCATCGTGAGCACCGTGGCCGTGACGCTCGGAATCGCCCAGCCCGCTGACGCCGCACCACCGCAGGTGAAACGCCAGGCCAAGCCGAAGGCCCAGGGAGCCGAGGTGCACCGCGTGGTGCGCGCTGCCGTCGCAGGGCAGGCGCCCGGCGAGTACGTCGTCGCCGAGGGTGACACCGTGAGCGGGATCGCGGAGCGATTCGGCCTCGCGACCGCCGAGGTGCTCGCCGCGAACGGACTGGGGTGGTCGAGCCTGATCTTCCCCGGCCAGCGACTGGCGCTGCCCGGTGGACTCGCCCCCGACGCCGCTCCAGCACCGATGGCCGCCGCTCCCGAGATCGCCCGGCACATCGTGGTGGACGGCGACACGGTCAGCGGCATCGCGGCGGCATACGGGCTGACGCCGGCCGACGTGCTCAGTGCCAACGGGCTGAGCACGTCGAGCCTCATCTTCCCCGGTCAGGCGATCGTCCTTCCGCTCGCGGTCCCCGTCGCCGACGCGCCGCCGTCCCCGGCCACCCCCGCGCCGGCTCCGGCCCCCGCACCCGCCCCGCCCGCGTCGACGACGACGGAGGCGGAAGACCGGCATGTCGTCGCCGCCGGCGAGACGCTCTCGGAGATCGCCTCGGCCTCCGGCGTGAGCGTCGCGGACCTCGACGCGCTGAACGGCCTCGGCGGGTCGACGCTGATCGTTCCCGGACAGGTGCTCGTCACGCGTCGGGCCGAGCCGGTCGTGGCCGTCGCCGTCGCGGCGGTGAGCATGCCGCTCAATGAGGAGACTCGCAGCAACGCCCAGGTCATCGTCGATGTCGGGCGCGCGCTCGGCGTGCCCGACCAGGGCATCGTGATCGCCCTCGCCGCTGCTGCCCAGGAGTCGGGACTGAAGAACGTGCACTCGGGCGACCTCGACTCGCTCGGCGTGTTCCAGCAACGGCCCAGCCAGGGCTGGGGCACGCCCGACGAGGTCCTCGATCCGGTGCGCGCCGCGACCGCGTTCTACGGCGGACCGGCGAATCCGAACCCGGGGCGCACCCTCGGCCTCCTCGACCTCCCGGGGTGGGAGTCGATGAGCGTGACCCAGGCCGCCCAGGCGGTGCAGCGGTCGGCGCACCCCGACCACTACGCGAAATGGGAGGCCCAGGCGCGCGCCTGGCTGTCCGAGCTCGGCTGACGCCGGCGCCGCGCGCGACGCCCGGTCGCGGCATCCGTCGGTCACGAAGGCGTTTCGATCTGGGAGTTGCACGGCGTTTAGTCGGCGGCGGGCATACACCTCTTCGTACACTCGAACGGTGACCACCGCGCCCGCCGACCCCATGATCGGCCGTCTCGTCGACGGCCGCTATCAGGTGCGCTCGCGGATCGCCCGTGGCGGCATGGCGACGGTGTACCTCGCGACCGACCTCCGCCTCGAGCGGCGGGTCGCGATCAAGATCATGCACGGCCACCTCGCCGACGACAACACCTTCAAGACGCGGTTCGTGCAGGAGGCCCGCTCGGCCGCCCGCCTCGCCCACCCCAACGTGGTGAACGTGTTCGACCAGGGCCAGGACTCCGACATGGCTTACCTCGTCATGGAGTACCTGCCGGGCATCACCCTGCGCGAGCTGCTGAAGGACTACAAGAAGCTCACACCCGAGCAGACCGTCGACATCATGGACGCCGTGCTCTCGGGGCTCGCCGCCGCCCACCAGGCCGGCATCGTGCACCGCGACCTCAAGCCCGAGAACGTGCTGCTCGCCGACGACGGCCGCATCAAGCTCGGCGACTTCGGGCTGGCAAGGGCGGCCAGCGCCAACACCGCGACCGGGCAGGCGTTGCTCGGCACGATCGCATACCTCTCCCCCGAGCTCGTCACCCGCGGCGTCGCCGACGCGAGGAGCGACATCTATGCCGTCGGCATCATGATGTACGAGATGCTGACCGGCGAGCAGCCCTACGTGGGCGAGGCGCCGATGCAGATCGCCTACCAGCACGCCAACGACACGGTGCCCACGCCCAGCTCGAAGAACCCCGGCGTCCCGGTCGAGCTCGATGAGCTCGTGCTCTGGGCCACCGCGCGCGACCCCGAGGAGCGCCCGAACGACGCCCGCGTCATGCTCGAGCGCCTGCGCGAGGTCGAACCCGACATCCGCTCACCCCGGCCGCACGGACGCACCCAGGCGACCATGGTGCTCGGCGGCGGGGCGATGGCGGCCGGCGCC
>NZ_WJSP02000141.1 GCF_009720255.1 Agromyces humi
GTCGGGCACGGGCGGCAGCGACGGTGCGGCGAAGGCCGCGTGCAGGCCGAGCCGCTCGGCGACGATGTGCGCCTGCGACGTCTCGTCGGTGCCCCAGCACTCCTGGAGGCCGATCACGTCGGGCTGGAGCCGCTCGAGCGTCGCCAGGATCCCGGCCTCACGGGCCCGCCAGTCGGGCTCGAAGCGCCACAGCACGTTCCACGTCACGAGTCGCACGGGCGCGACACTAGGCCGCGCCCGCGGCATCCGGGAACCCCTTGACCCGGTGTCAATGCTCAGGTTTCCCCGGATGCCGCAGCGGCGCCGCCCCGGCTGGGCGACGCCGCTGGTGGGACGAGCCGTCGACTACCCGGCCGGCAGCGGGTCGACGTACGACAGCGTGGTCATGTCGGAGTCGCTCTCGTCGAAGCCCTCCAGCACCGCGCTCGAACCGCTCACGAAGACGCGGAGCCGACCCTCATCGGTCACGTCGCTCGCGATCGAGGTCGCGGCGTCCGTGCCCGATCCGGCGTCGTATGCCGCCGACCAGACCTGCTCGCCCGTGGCCAGGGAGTAGGCGATGGTCTCGTAGTCTCGGCGCGACTCGGCGTTGTCCACGAACCCGGTGATGATCACGTGGCGGCCATCGGGGGTGACCGTGGCCGACTGCGCGATGTCGAGCGCGTTCGCGGTGCCGGCATGCCGGGCGACCCACAACTGCGCTCCCGTGGCGATGTCGTACGCCACGGTGGCGTAGTCGGAGTCGGTGCCGACCCCGTCGGAATTGCCGGTGACCACGAGGGTCGCTCCGTCGGGCGACACGACCGACGTGCGCGGGGTGTCCGTCGCTGCGGCCTCGCCGTCGAAGCGGGTCGTCCAGAGCTCCTCGCCGGTGGTGCCGTCGTAGGCGATGGTCGCCCAGTCGTTGCTCTCAGCGCCGCTCGACCCGGAGACGAACACCGTGCCGGTCTCGGCGATGGCGACGGCGGTCGGGAGGTCGATGCCGTGTGCGGGGCCGTCGTGCTGGGCGGACCACAGCTCCGCTCCGGTGGCGGCCGCGTAGGCGACCGTGCCGAAGTTGGTGAGCCCCGATCCCTCCACGCCGGCGCTCTGGCCGGTGACCACGACGGTGGTGCCGTCGGGGCTGACCGCGATGTCGCGAGGATCCTCGGTCTCCTGGCCCGGACCGTCGAAGTACGAGATCCACACCTGCTCGCCCGTCACGGCGTCGTAGGCGATGGTCGCGTAATCGGTCGACCGCTCCCGGGTGGCCATGCCGGTGACGAAGACGAGGTCACCCGTCGGACTCACCGTCAGGCCGGCCACGAAGTCGCCCAGCCCCTGCTCGTCGAACCGCTGCAGCCAGCGCTGCTCCCCGGTCGCCGAGTCGTAGGCGATGGTGACGAAGTCCGACTCCGTGCCCTCGCCGCTGGAGCTGCCCCCGACGAACACCGTTGAGCCGTCGGGACTCAGGCCGAACCCGGTCAGTTCGTCGCCGCCCTGGACGGGGCCGTCGTAGGTCGTCGACCACAGCTCCTCCCCCGACTCGGGGTCGTAGGCGGCCGTGATGAAGTCGGGTCGGAAGGTGCCGAAGCCCGCGGGGTAGCTGTTCCCCGCGACGATGAGGCGTGAACCGTCGGGCGTCACCGCCGAGCCGAACGCCTCGTCGTCCGGCCGGCCGGCCGGCCCCGCGGGTCCGTCGAAGCGCGCCTCCCACGCCTCCGCGCCGTTGCGCAGGCCGCGCACGACGATGGGGCTGCGGACGTCGTGGGCGCCGTCGCTCCAGGTCAGCTGTCCCGCGAGCGCACTGCTCTGCGTGCCCTCGGGGACCGTGAGCGTCAGCGCGAACGCCGCGCTCTGGCCGGGCTGGAGCGTCAGCGTGCTCGGCTCCACCGTCACCGTGAGTCCCTCGAGTCCCGTCACCTGCGCGGTGTAGGTGCTCGCGGCGTTGCCGACGTTGGTGACCGACCGCGTCACCGTCTGCTCCGTGCCGTTGACTCGGCCGATCGCGATCGACGCGAGGTTCAGGTCGCTCGCGTCGAGCGAGTGTCCGGCCGCCTCGAGGTCGTCGCAGGACTGCGGTTCGACCCCGTTCGTCGTGCCGCAGAGGAAGGCCATCCAGTCGTCCACGCCGCTGTCGTAGACCAGGCCCGGGTCCACGGCGGAGTTCGGGGCGACGTGCCCCGCGCCCTGCCCGTAGAGGGTGGTCGGGTCGTTCGGGTCGGCGTCGAGGACGTCGGATCCGGTGGTCATGAGCGCCGACTTGATCATCATGGGCGACCAGTCGGGGTGCCGGTCGGCCAGCAGGGCCGCCAGTCCCGCCACGTGCGGCGCCGACATCGACGTGCCGCTCATCAGGTTGAAGTCCATGCCGGCCTGGCCGGGAGGGGCGACCGCGGCGAGGATGTCCTGGCCCGGCGCGATGAGGTCGGGCTTGAGCAGGTCGCCGCTGGCGGCGCTGGTCGGGCCCCGCGACGAGAACGCCGCCACGGTGGGCGCCGGTGCGTCGAGGTTCACCTCGCCCTTCGCGATCGTCGCCGTCGCGCCCTCCGTGGCCGCGTAGGCCTTGAGCGCGCCGCGCTCGGTGTCGGCCACGTGCACCGCCGGCACCGAGTGGAAGTCGGCGACGAGGTTGTCGGGCGCCGTGTTGACCAGCACCATCCCGATGCCCCCGGCCTCCGCGACCGCGCGGCTCTTGTTGACCCGCGGGTTCTCGCCCCGGTCGCAGAGCACGATCTTGCCGGCGACGAGCGCAGGGTCGAGCACGGGCGTGCCGCCGTTGTCGGACGCGGCCCAGCACTGCTCGACCTTGTAATCGGCAGCGCCGCGGATCCCGGCGTGGGCGGAGTCGATGAAGGGAGCCGGACCGACCGCCGCGGCGGCCGCGGAGGCGCCGGCGTGCTGCGAGCCGTCGCCCAGGGTGAACGAGCCCACCAGGCTCCGGTTGTGCGTGCCGGCGGCCACCGTGGTGATCCAGGGCGAGGGGTGCGCGACCGTGCCTGCGGTCGGGCCGTCGTTGCCGGCCGAGGCGGCGACGAAGATGCCGCTCGCGGCGGCGTTGAGGAAGGCGATCTCGGCCGGGTCGAGGAGGTCGGTCGCCGTCCCGGAGACGGAGAAGTTGATGACGTCGACCCCGTCGGCGACCGCCTGGTCGATGGCGGCGACGATGTCGGAGTTGTAGCCGTTCGCCGTGGACCCGTCCTTGGCCGACCACAGCGCCTTGTACGCGGCCACGCGGGCACGGGGGGCGATGCCGGTGACCGCGCCGAGCGGAGCGGCCGGCCCCGTCACCTCGACGTCGTGATTGCCGGCGGCGGTCGACGCCGTGTGCGTGCCGTGCCCGTTGTAGTCACGGGGAGACAGGAACTCCCACGGGAGCTCCGCGGCCACGCCGGCGTCGCCGCCCCATGCGGCATTGAAGTGGCGCGCCCCGACCAGCTTCTTGTTGCACAGGTCGGCGTCCCATGAGTCGTCCCCGACGGTCTGCTCGGAGTCGCAACGACCGGCGAACTTCAGCGGCGCGTAGGCGAGTTTGCCCTTCTCGGCATTGCCCACCCGGTCGGAGAAGCTCGGGCTGTCGGGCCAGATGCCCGAGTCGATCACGCCGATGACGATGTCCTCGCCGGCGCCCGCCGTCTTCGTGGAGCCCCCGGGGCCACCGAGCTGCTCCCAGATACCGCCGGGTGCATCGAGGCCGAGGAACGAGGGCGTGTTCGAGGTCGTCGACTCGACGAGCTCGTCGGGGGTCACCGCGACGACCTCCGGCTGCGCGGCCAGGTCGGCAGCCTGGGCCGCCGTCAGCTCGGCCGAGAAGCCGTCGAACGCGTAGACGTACTGCTGCTGCGGCGTGCCCTTGCTCACCTTGGCCAGAGCTGCGCGCTGGGCGCCGTGCAGGTGCTCCGAGTACGCCGCGACCGCCGACGCCTGCGGGTCCAGCTTCTTCCCTCGTTCGGGCCGGGTGCGGTCCAGGCCGGGCACGCCGCCGTCGTACGATGCGACCGGGTCGAGGGCCAGCTGCACGATGTAGGTCTGCGGCTCGGTCTCCGCCGCCGCCTCGGTCGGCACTGCCGCACCTGCGGGGGTCGTCACCTCGACCTGGGCCTCGTCGTCGGGACCGGCCGGGCCGACTCCGCCGGGCTCGGGTGCGGCGACCGCGCCCTGTGCTCCAGTGGCCAGCATCGCCGTGGCGGCGAGCGCCGCCAACCACCAGCGCCGCCCCCCGCCTGATCGTGTCCAATGTGCGTGTCGCATGGTGTCCCTCCGAGTCCGCCCGCCCACGCGGGTCCGCTGTGGGGACGCTATGCGGAGAAACACCGTCGGAACATCCGTGTTTTACACTGGCTTTTGCTCAGCGCAGCGGGTTCGGCACCGAATCACGGATGGGAGTTGCCCGAGATCAGCGCCCACCATCGCCCCCCTCCCCGGCCGTCATCGACGGCCTCGGCGCTCGTGGGCCGCGACCGCGACCTGGATCTCCTGCGCACCGCGCTCAGCACGACCCCGTCCCTCACGATCGTCGAAGGCGAGGCGGGCATCGGCAAGAGCCGACTGGTGCGCGAGGTGGTCGGCGACCCGGCGCTGTCCGGGATGCTCGTGCTGATCGGCCAGTGCGAGCAGTTGCACGAGCCGTTCCCGCTGGGGCCCGTGCTGGACGCGCTCCGACAGGCCGCACCGGACATCAGGCCGGAGGCACTGGGAGCGGTCACCGGGGCGCTCGCCCCCCTCATGCCCGAGCTCGCGCACGTCCTGCCGCCCCCACCCCCCGCCGTCGCGGAGCCCGGTGCCGCCCGGCACCAGGTGTTCCGTGCCGTGGCCGAACTGCTGGAGCACCTGGGGCCGGTGGCGCTCGTCATCGAGGACGCGCACTGGGCCGACAGCGGCACCTTCGACCTGCTCCGATTCCTGGCCTTCCACCAGCCGCCGAACCTCGCGGTGCTCCTGACCGCCCGAGCGGAGTCGGGGCCGCTGCCGGTCGGCGAAGCCTTCGCTCGTGCCCCCGCCGGCCCGGCGACCATGCTGAGGCCGGCGCCGCTCGACACCGCCGAGGTGCGGGAGCTCGCACGGCAGGTGCTGGGAGTCGACCTGTCGGCACGTGTCGCCGCGGAGCTGCGGGAGAAGACCGGCGGCATCCCGTTCGTGCTCGAAGAGGTGCTCCGCACGCTGCTCGAGCACCTGCCCGAGAGCCTCGAACTGCTGGACGGCCTCACCGTGCCGACCGCGCTGCGCGAGGTGGTGCTGCAGCGGCTGTCGGTGCTCGACCCGTCGGCCCGCGAGATCGTGGGCGTGGCGTCGGTGCTGTCCCGTCGCGTGGATGTCGAACTGCTCGCCGCCGTCGCCGAGCGCTCCACCCGCGAGGTGGTGGGTGCCATCGCGAGCGCCCAGTCCGTCGGCCTGCTGCAGGACGAAGACGATCGACCGCAGTTCCGGCACGCACTCGCCCAGCAGGTCGTGTACGAGAGCCTCCCGGCCACGAGCCGGCGCTGGCTCCATCAGCGGGCGACGGCGGCGATCTCGGCACGCCCCGGGCCCGCCCCCAGCGCGCGGCTGGCGTATCACAGCAAGCGGGCCGGGAACACGACCGAGTTCGTCCACTACGCCGAGCAGGCGGCGGATCTCGCCGTGACGAACGGGGACGACTCTGCGGCCGCGCGGTTCCTCCTCGAGGTGGTCGAGTCCGTTCGGGTGCCGCTCGCCGTCCGGGTGAGGCTGGCCGGGAAGCTCGGTCGGGTGGCGGTCGACGGACTCGCCCATACCGAGGCCGTGCCCATCCTCACCCGGCTGCTGGAGGGCGGCTCGCTTGCGCCGGCGGTGCGTGGCGAGTTGCGCTTCGCCTTGGGACGGATGCTGCGCCAGCAGGGGTTGGCCCGAGCCGGCTTCGACCAGATCCGGATGTCACTTCCCGACCTGCAGGACCGGCCGGCGCTCGCGGCCAGGGCGCTCGCGGTGCTGGCGGTGCCCGAGATCGCCGTGGGCGCGCACGTCGACGCGCACGCCGCCTGGGGTGAGCAGGCCGAGGAGGCGGCGCGGCTGAGCGAGGATCCGGCGGTCGACCTCGCCGTGCGGATCGCCCGGACCTCCCTGCTGCTGGAGCAGGGCGATCCCGGCGCCTGGCGCGCGATCGACGAGGTCCGGAACGGCGCGGCGCTCGCATCGAATCCGCGCGAGCACACCCGCGCCTGCCTCAACTGGGCGCAGGGTGCACTGCACGTCGGACACGTCCGCCGCGCCGACGCGCTGATCGCGGAGGCGAAGCAGGTCGCGGCTCGCGCCGACTACGTGAGGGTGGCTGGCGTGATCGACCTGGTGTCGCTCGCGACCGACTTCTTCGCCGGACGGTGGGCGACGATCGCCGAGCGCGTGGACGCGTTCATCGAGGAGCCGACCGAGTTCGGGGGCGCGGTGGTCGACGCGCGACTGCTGCAGGCTGCGCTGCTCGCCTCCACCGGCAGTGCCGTCGAGGCGGCCCGCGCACTGCGGGGCGTCATCGATGACGCAGAGGAGGTCGGCGTGGTGTGGCCCCTGGTGGTCGCCCGGACGACCTTGGCGCGGTTGCTGCTGGTGGTGGACGATCCGGCGGCGGCCCACGAGCAGGCGACCCTGGCGCTCGACCTGGTCCGGGCGAAGGGGCTGTGGGCGTGGGCGGGCGAGCCGGTGCAGTGCATCGTCGAGGCACGGGCAGCGCTCGGCGAGCCGGCCGACGCCCGGCCGCTGATCGACGAGTCGGAGACCGGGATCTCCGGGGCGGATGCCCCGTCGGCGCGCGCGGCCCTGCTCGTCTGCCGGGCGATCATGGCCGAAGGAGACGACGATGCCGAGGCCGAGCGCATGCTCGACGAGGCGCTGTCGATCGTGCAGCACGCCGGAGCGCACGTGGCCGAGGCCAGGATCGCCGAGCGCCTGGGCACGTTCCTGCTCGAGCGCGGCGACGACCGCGGGTCGGCCTCGCTCGCGTCGGCGCTCTCGGTCTTCGGCGAGCTCGGTGCCCGGCGGGACTTCTCACGCGTCTCCCGGCGGATGCGCGAGCACGGGATCGTCATCCCGTCCCGGTGGCGGGGCGGGCGGCGGGCGCTCGGCGTCGAACTGTCCGAACGCGAGCGCGAGGTCGTCGAGCTGGCCGCCGCGGGCCTGACCAACAAGGAGATCGCGATCGAGCTCTTCCTCTCGATGCGCACCGTCGAGAGCCACATGTCGAAGGCGCTGCGGAAGCTCGGCGCCCGGTCGCGGCGCGACCTGGCCGAGGCGCTGCAGGAGGCCGCGGCACCGGCCGAGACGTCGCCGGCCGCCGCCCGCGCCTAGAAGCCGACCTCGACGACGAGCTCGCCGAACAGCTCCTCGGCATCGCACTCGAGCCGCTGCCGCGTGAACCAGTCGCACACGTTCATGCAGTCGCGATGCAGCAGGTCGAACCCCTGCGGGTTCGAGACGAGGTCCACGATCTGCGGCAGGTCGATGGCGACGACGCGGCCGTGGTGCACGAGCAGGTTGTAGGGCGAGAGGTCGCCGTGCGCGAGCCCGGCGCGGGCGAGGAGCCGCATGAAGTCGACGACCTGGTGGAACAGCTCCCGCAGCTCCGCGGCATCCGCTCGCACCTGCGCGAGCCGTGGCGCCGCGACCCGGCCGTCGCCGATGAACTCCATGAGCACCTCGGTGTCGTGCACCTGCACCGGGTACGGCACGGATGCCCCGAGCTCGGTCAGCCGGGTCAGCGCGTCGAACTCCGCGTAGGCCCACTGCACGCGGGCGACGGCGCGACCGAACGAGGTGCCCTTGGCCACGGCGCGCACGTCGCGGGTGCGACGCAGGCCACGGCCCTCGGTGTAGATCGCCGAGCGGTGGAAGTCGGAGTGCTCGCTCGTGCGATACCGCTTCGCGGCGAGCAGCACGCGGTTGCCCGGCACGTCGACCGGGGCATCCGGGATCGCGCGCTCGATCAGCTCGAGGTTCGCCTCCTTGCCGGTCTTCACGACGCCGAGCTCGGTGTCGATCGCCGCGGCCGAGGTCACGAGCCAGTCGGGGCGCGGCTCGGGGCCGCGCTCGGTGGGGATGGTCGCCGGCCAGGTGGACCAGCGCTGTCCCTCGCCGGGCTCGGCGGCCTGGAATGCGAGGGAGTCGGATGCCGCGCCGAACGGCGTGGCGGAACGGGTGCTCGAGGTGGTGTCGTCGAGCGACGAGAGGAAGGTCACGGTGTCTCCGAGGTTGCGGAGGCCACCGACGTGCCGGCCTTGCGGCTACGGGCGGGAGGCCTCACAGGAAAGGGTGTCTGCGATGCGCGCGACGACAATGACGTTCATCGGACTCTCCCTTCGCCTCGGTGCTGCGGATGCCGCGACTGCGGCCAAGACGCGAGCATACGCCTCGCGTGGCGCCGGTGTCCAGAGCCGGTGCGGGCGGTCGGCGCGATCAGGGCACGGAGCAGCTCGAGAGGACGTCGAGCACGACGGTTGCGAACGTCAGCGTTCCGGTCTTCGCCGTGGACTGCCACCCACCCGGCCCGACGGCGTACAGCGAGAAGGTGCCCGAGCCGAGGCCGAGCAGGCCTGTGCTGAGCGTCACCGACGTGGCGGTGGGTGCCAGCGTGCCCGAACCGGAGAGCGCACCGGTGACCGTCCAGCGATAGCCGGTCCTCGCGAGGCCGCCCGCAGGTGCCGTCCAGCTGTACGTCACCGGCTGCAGGAGGCCGGCGGTGCAGGTCATCTGCGTGACCGGGGCGACGGTGCCGGCGCTCAGCTGCGAACTGGTCCCGACCTCGGTGTCGCTCCACGCGGCATCCGTCTGCGCCGTGGTGGTGCAGAGGGCCACGGATGCCGCGACGAGCAGCAGCCCGGCCGCCGCGACACGTTGTCGGCCGGTCATCGCCCGAGCCTCCGCGCTCGCCAC
>NZ_WJSP02000142.1 GCF_009720255.1 Agromyces humi
GCCTTCACGCCATCCGCCGGACGCGCCGCGCCCGTGGCATCCGTCGCGCTCATGTCAGCCGGCCGTGCCCGCCGCCTTGGCCTCGGCCTCGGCGCGCCAGCCGGCCTCCTTCTGGATCCACTCGTTGTCCTGGGGGAAGTCCTCGAGCTCGTTCACGCGGCGCACCTCGAGCCGGGCGCCGGGGCCGAGCGGGCAGCGCTTCGCCCACTCGACGGCCTCCTCCTTGCTCGAGACGCCGATGATCCAGAAGCCGTTGAAGAGCTCCTTGGCCTCGGCGTACGGGCCGTCGGTCACGACCGGCGGGGTCGCGTCGAAGTCGACGACGAAGCCCTCCTTCGCGTCGGCGAGGCCCTCACCGGCGAGCAGCACGCCGGCCTTGATGAGCGACTCGTTGTAGGCGCCCATCGCGGCGATGACCTCGGCGAAATCCATCTGCTCGTAGTTGGCGATGCCCTCGTCGTCGGCCCGCATGATCAGCATGTACTTCATCGTCGTTCTCCTTGGTGGTGGTGGATCGTGGCCGGCCGTGGTGGCCGCCTCATCCTTGCGTCGAACGGCCGTACGCCCGGATCGACATCGGCGCGAAGGTTTTTCTCCGACATGGTCGCACGCGCCCGCCATCGCGACGAGGACCGCGTCGAGCTCAGGATGCCGCGTGCGGCACGAGCCGCACGATGACCGCCTTCGACACGGGGGTGTTGCTCTCCTCCGCCGCGCTCTCGAGGGGCACGAGCACGTTCGCCTCGGGGTAGTACGCGGCCGCGCAGCCGCGTGCGGTCGGATACGCGACGATCCGCTGGTTCCGCAGCACCCGGTCGGGCTCACCGCGCCATTCGCTGTGCACGTCGACGCGCTGGCCGTCGGCGAGGCCGAGCTCGGCGAGGTCGTCGGGGTTCACGAAGACGACGTCCCGTCCCTTGCGGATGCCGCGGTACCGGTCGTTCAGGCTGTAGATCGTCGTGTTGAACTGGTCGTGCGCCCGCAACGTCTGCAGGATGAGGCGCCCCGGCGGCCGGTCGAGGTGCTCGAGCTCATTGACGGTGAGCACCGCCTTCCCCGACGCGGTGTCGAAGCGGCGCTCGTCGCGCGGCCCGTTCGGCAGCACGAAGCCGTCCTTCCGGCGGACGTCCTGGTTGAACGACTCGAAGCCGGGCACGACGCGCGAGATGCGGTCGCGGATGACGTCGTAGTCGTCCTCGAAGTCCTGCCAGGGGAGGTCGGCGCCGGGCAGGTCGGCGCCGCCGCGCTCGCCGAGGGTCGCCCGCGCGAGCCGGCAGACGATCGCCACCTCCGAGAGGAGTCCGGGAGCGACCGGCGGGATCGCGCCGTGGCTGGCGTGCACCGCGCAGACGCTGTCCTCGACCGAGACGAACTGCGGATGCCCCTGCTGCAGGTCGACCTCGGTGCGGCCGAGCGTCGGCAGGATGAGCGCCTCCTCGCCCGTGACGACATGGGAGCGGTTGAGCTTCGTCGACACCTGCACGGTGAGCTTCGCGCCGCGCATGGCGGCCTCGGCGACGGCGGTGTCGGAGATGGCGCCGACGAAGTTCCCGCCGAGCGCGAAGAACACGTCGATCTCGCCATCGCGGAGTCCCTGCACCGTGCGCAAGGCGTCGGCACCATGGGCACGCGGCACGGCGAAGCCGAACTCGGCCTCGAGCGCCGCGAGGAACCGCTCGGGCATCCGCTCCCAGATGCCCATGGTGCGGTCGCCCTGCACGTTGCTGTGTCCCCGGATCGGCGAGGCGCCGGCACCCGGCTTGCCGATGTTGCCGCGCAGGAGCAGCAGGTTCACGATCTCCTTGATCGTCGGCACGGCCTTGCGGTGCTGCGTGAGTCCCATCGCCCACGTGATGATCACCCGGTCGGCGGCGAGGTACTCGGCGGCGAGGTCGTCGATCTCGTGCGATGCGAGCCCGGTCGCGGCGAGCACGGCGGCCTCGTCGAGGTCGGCGAGGTGCGTGCGCAGCGCCTCGAGTCCGACGGTGTGCTCGGCGAGGAACGCGTGGTCGAGCACGGTGCCGGGGGCGGCGTCCTCGGCGTCGAGCACCCGCTTCGACACGGCCTGCAGCAGCGCCATGTCGCCGCCCGAGCGGATCTGCAGGAACCGGTCGGCGATGGCCGTGCCCTTCCCGACGATGCCGCGCACCCGCTGCGGGTTCTTGTAGCGGATGAGCCCCGCCTCGGGCAGCACGTTCACCGACACGACCCGGCCGCCGTTGCGCTTCGTCTCCTCGAGCGCGGTGAGCATGCGGGGGTGGTTGGTGCCGGGGTTCTGGCCCATCACGATGACGAGGTCGGCCTTCGCGAAGTCGTCGTACGCCACGGTGGACTTGCCGATGCCGATCGTCGCGGTGAGCGCGGTGCCGGTCGACTCGTGGCACATGTTCGAGCAGTCGGGCAGGTTGTTGGTGCCGAACGCGCGCACGAACAGCTGGTAGACGAAGGCCGCCTCGTTCGAGGTGCGGCCGCTCGTGTAGAACGCTGCTCGGTCGGGCGAGTCGAGGGCGTTGAGTCGGTCGGCGATGAGGCGGAACGCGGCATCCCAGGAGATCGGTTCGTAGTGATCGGATGCCGCGGGCTTGTAGACCGGCTCGGTGAGCCGCCCCTGCCGGCCGAGCCAGTACTCGTCCTCCTCAAGGAGCGAGGTGAGCGAGTGCTCGGCCCAGAACGAGGTGGGGACGGTGATCGGCGTCGCCTCCCACGTCGTCGCCTTCATGCCGTTCTCGCAGAACTCGAGCACGTTGCGGTGGCCGGGGTCGGGCCACGCGCAGCTCATGCAGTCGAACCCGTTCTTCTGGTTGATGGCGAGCGCCAGGCGTGCCGTGCGCGCGGGCCCCATGGAGGTGAGTGCCGGTTCCATCGAGTGCAGGATGCCGGGCACGCCGACCGCCCACTGCTTGGCCGGGTGCACCTCGAGGTCGGGGTAGAGCTCGGGCTCGGGCTCGAGCTCGGGCTCGCGCTCGCTCACGCGGCGCCTCCGCCGACCGCGCCGACGGGCTCGTGCGCGGGTTCCGCGATGCGCTCGGCCCCCGAGTACACCACCATCGACTCGCCCCGGAGGAATCCGACGAGCGTCAGCCCGGCATCCCTCGCCAACTCGACCGCGAGCGACGACGGCGCCGACACCGCGGCGAGCACCGGGATGCCGGCCATCGACGCCTTCTGCGCGAGCTCGAAGCTCGTGCGGCCCGACACCTGCAGCACGATGCCGCGCAGGGGCAGCAGGCCCTCGCGGGCGGCCCAGCCGATCACCTTGTCGACGGCGTTGTGCCGTCCGACGTCCTCGCGGAGCACGAGCAGCTCGCCGGTGCGGCCGTCGAAGAGTGCGGCGGCGTGCAACCCGCCGGTCTTCTCGAACACGTCCTGCCCGGCGCGCAGCCGGTCGGGGAAGGTCACGAGGAGTGCCGGGTCCACGCGCAGGTCGTCGTCGATGGGATACGCGGAGCGGGTGCGCACGGCGTCGATGCTCGCCTTGCCGCACACCCCGCACGAACTCGTCATGTAGGTGCTGCGCTGCACCGAGGCATCCGGAGCCGGGATGCCGGGCGCGAGCGTCAGGTCGAGCACGTTGTAGGTGTTCTCGCCGTCGGGACCCGCGCAGTGGATGGCGGCCGCCACCTGGTCGCCGCGCGCGATGACGCCCTCGGAGATGAGGAACCCCACGGCGAGGTCGACGTCGTACTCCATCGGGGTGCTCCACGACGATCGCCTCGGGTTCGAGCGCGTCGGCGATCTCGCGCAGCAGGTCGGGCACCATCGCGGGCTTCACCGCAACGACCACGAGCTTGGCGCCCGCGACCGCCGTGCGGTTGGCCGCGGCATCCGTCTCGGTGGCGTACGACGTGACGCCCGGCAGGCCCTCGAGCTCGGCGGCGCGCTCGGCCGAGCGGTTCGTCGCGCGGATGCCGCCGTCGACCTCGATGCCCGGCTGCAGCAGGCCGGACAGGATCGCCCTCGCCATCGACCCGGCCCCCAGGAAGGCGATCGCGGGCAGTTGTACTGGGGCGTCGGCGCTCATGTGACCATCCTAGGATTGACGCCATGAGCGCATCGGGCGGAACCAGGGCCATCATCGCGGCATTGCTCGCGAACCTCGGCATCGCGATCACCAAGTTCATCGCGTGGTTCTTCTCGGGCTCGTCCTCGATGCTCGCCGAGGGCGTGCACTCGCTCGCCGACTCGGGCAACCAGCTGCTGCTCATCTTCGGCGGCCGCCAGGCGAAGAAGGAGGCCGACAAGGAGCATCCGTTCGGCTACGGTCGCGAGCGCTACGTCTACGCGTTCGTCGTCTCGATCATCCTGTTCTCGGTCGGCGGCGTCTTCTCGATCTACGAGGGCATCGAGAAGCTGAACCACCCCGAGGCGCTCGAGGTGCCCTGGCTGCCGATGCTCGTGCTCACGATCGCGATCGTGCTCGAGTCGCTCTCGCTGCGCACCGCGGTGAAGGAGTCCAACCACGTGCGCGGCAAGCAGACCTGGGTGCAGTTCGTGCGCCGGGCGAAGGCGCCCGAGCTGCCCGTGGTGCTGCTCGAGGACGTCGCGGCACTCATCGGCCTGGTCTTCGCGTTCATCGGCGTCGGCCTCACCTGGATCACCGGCAACTCGCTGTTCGACGCGATCGGCACCCTGTTCATCGGCACGCTGCTGATCGTCGTCGCGATCGTGCTCGGCATGGAGACGAAGAGCCTCCTCGTCGGCGAGGGCGCGAACGACGACGACCTGAAGAAGATCGAGCACGCGATCCTGGCCGGCCCCGAGTGCGAGCGCATCATCCACATGAAGACGCTCTACCTCGGCCCCGACGAGCTGCTGGTCGGAGCGAAGGTCGGCTTCCACGCCGACCAGTCGCTGCTCGAGGTGTCGACGGCGGTCAACGTCATCGAGCGGCGCGTGCGCCAGGCCGTTCCCGCCGGGCATCGAGCAGCAGGACGAGGAAGAAGGCGGGGAAGATGACGTCGAGGCCGAGATCGTGCATGAACTCGGTCGACGGCGCGAAGACGGCGCCGATCGCGGTGCCGGCGATCCACGCGGGCCACTGCACGAGCGTCGCCCCGAACAGCGTGCCGCGATCGAGGGTGCCGTCGCCGTTCTGCGCAGCGACCCACGACGCATCGACGACGGCCTGCCCTTCGAGCGCGCGCCGGACGGGACCGCCGTGCAGCGAGCGCGCCGACGCGGCGCCCATGGGGATGAATCGGGCGTTGATGAGCGCCGCCGCACCCACGCCCGCCGCGAGACCGCCTCCGGAGGCGGCCGTCACCAGGGCGAACTGCGCCGAGCCCGAGAACGTCACGGCCGACATCACGATGGCCAGCCAGGCGGGCCACCCGTTGGTGACGGCGAACGCACCGAAGCTCACGGCGAGGGCGAAGGCTCCGATCGCCAGTCCCACGCCGATGCGCAACCCCGCGCGCCAGCCGGTCGGAGGCGTCGTCGCGGCGGTCATGCAGTCGACACTAGAACCCACCTCCGACGCACGAGTCGCTCGATTGGCGAAACGGGTCGTTCTCCTGATAACGTGGTCCCTCGGTTCGGGTTGTACGAATTTCCCGGATCACGCACCTCTAGCTCAATCGGCAGAGCAACTGACTCTTAATCAGTGGGTTCAGGGTTCAAGTCCCTGGGGGTGCACGGATCGCCCCGAACCTCTCGCCAGGTTCGGGGCTTTCTTCATGCTCGGGGGCTTTCGTCATGCTCCGGCGATGGACGCCGACCACCCTGCCCGGGCCGTCGTTGGTCCATGCGGTCATTCTCGGCCGGGCCACCGACGCTCAGGACGAGGCGTCCGCCTGGTCGAACACGTGGAACGCGTTGCCGCCCGGACCCTCGAGCTCGATGACGTGGCCGTCGGGGATCTCGAACGGCACGCCGCGGCGCGATATCGACGGGTGGGCCGAGAGGTAGGCCTCGAGATCGTCGACCTCGTACATCGGGCCGGCCGAGCCGGGATCGGTCGAGACCATGACCTGCACGGGCGAGTCGGGCACGGCGAAGGCCACCGTGCCGTCGCCCTCCCGCCAGGCCTCGGACCACCCGAGTTCGTCGCGGTAGAAGGCGATCGCCGAGGCCAGGTCGGCGACGGGCACGTAAAGGAAGCGCAGTTGCATCAGAAACTCCAGACGGTGATCATGTTGTGGGCGGCGAGGACCCCGGCGTCAGCCCGATGCGCGACCGATGGTGAGGAGTTCGTCGATCGACGCGATGCTCACGAGCTGCTCCGCCTGGCGCGCGAGCTCCTCGTCGAGGGTGATGAGCGCGTCGCCCTGCAGGATGGTGAGCGCGACGTACTCCGCGTCGTAGGTCGAGCCCCAGCCCAGCTCATCGGCGACCTTCCACGCACGGCGCCGCAGTACGGCGTCGCCCAGCAGCCGTATCGGGATCTCGGCGATACGCGCGAGCCGTGCATTGGCCTCCGCCTCGGACAGCTCGCCTCGATGCACGGCCTCGTGCAGGGCATTCAGCGTCTGCGAGCGAAGCAGCGTGGGCGCCAGGAGCTCGTGATCGCCGGGGCCCTCGAACTCCTCGGCGGCGAGCTGGAGCACCGCGCTCGCGTCGACGATGAACCGGGCCATCAGTGCCTCCTCGTGTCGGAGGTACCCAAAGCTACTCGGTGCCGAGCGCCTGGAGAACCCGTTGCACCGAGCCGCCCAGGTTCCACTCCTCGCCGAGGCGGCGCACCTCGGCGGCCTCGTCCGCGTCGAGCGCGTGCAGGCGCGCGTCGAACGCCGCGAACTCGAGGTCGCGCACGACCTCGACCACGGTCGGAGCGACGTCGAGGTAGGCGGCGGCGCCCGTGATGCGGGTGCGCATCGTCGCCGACAACGGCACGGTCGGGTCACCGGCGGCGACCACGATCGAGTCGAGGTCGCCGAACTGCTGCAGCAGGCTCGCCGCGGTCTTCTCGCCGATGCCGGCGACGCCCGGGAGGCCGTCGGACGCGTCGCCGCGCAGCACCGCGAAGTCGGCGTACTGGCTCGGCAGCACCCCGTACTTGCCCACGACGGACACGTCGGTGAGGACTTCGAGCTTGCTCATGCCCCGCGCCGTGTAGATGACCCGCACGTCGCGGGCGTCGTCGACGAGCTGGAACAGGTCGCGATCGCCCGTGACCACGTCGACCGGCATGGCGGCCTGCGTCGCGAGGCTTCCGATCACGTCGTCGGCCTCGTGCTGTGGGGCGCCGATGACGGTGAGGTCGAGCGCGGCGAGGATCTCGCGGATCATCGGGATCTGCGCCTCGAGCGGGTCGGGCGTCTCCTCGACGTCGGGCCCCGCGGGCACGATCTCAGCGACCCGGTGGGCCTTGTAGCTCGGGATGAGCTCGACGCGCCAGTGCGGCCGCCAGTCGTCGTCCCAGCAGGCGACGAGGTGCGTCGGCTCGAATTCGGTCACGAGCCTCGCGATGATGTCGAGGAGCCCCCGTACGGCGTTGACGGGCGTGCCGTCGGCGCGCTTCAGCGAGTCGGGCACGCCGTAGAACGCACGGAAGTAGAGCGAAGCGGTGTCGAGGAGCATCAGACGGTCGGCCACAGGGCGATCCTGTCACGGACCGCCGACGGCGAGCGACTTCTGCGACACGACGAGCTCGCACGGCGTGGCCAGCAGCGGCTCGAGCTCGGGATAGAGATCGCCGAGCGGCCCGCGCCGCACCTCGCGGTAGCCGATTCGGGCATACCAGTCGGCCAGGAACTGCTTCGACGGGTGCTCCCACGAGGTCGGCACGAGCAGTTCGAGCTGCAGCTCCCGGAATCCGCGGGCGCTCGCCCAGCGCTCGGCGAAGGCCACGAGGGCACGACCGATGCCGATGCCGCGATGCCGCGGGTCGGCGGCCAGCATCCCGAACTCGGCCGTGCCGGCGTCGAGGGCGTGCACCCGCACGACGCCGACCACCTCGCCGGAGATCCGGGCGGTGGCGAGCTCCTGCTGCGCGATCAGACCGGCGATCTCGCGCGCGTCGGTGCGCCGTGCGCCGTCGACCCATAGTCCGGCCTCGGCGATGAGGTACACGCTGTTGATGAGGTCGGCCACGGTGGTCGCCACCGCGGCATCGTCGGCGGATGCCGCGGGCTCGAGGTCGATCTCGATGGCGGCGTTCGGCGAGGAGGTCACCGCATCATTCTGCCGCTCGCGAGCCGATGACTCGTTCCCAGCCGATGTCTCGGTCAGGAGCCGATGGCCGGTTCACGAGCCGATGGCCGGTTCACGAGCCGATCAGGACGTCGACGCCGACCAGCCGCAGTCCTTCGTACGCGAAGCCGGCGACGCAGTAGAGCGCGAGCACCGTGCCCAGCATGGCCTCGCGGAGGGATCCGGTGTCGCCGAGGAGCGGCAGCGCGACGCGGCCGCTCGGCAGCCACATGCGATTCAGCACCGGCACGGGCCGGAGCCGCTCGGGCGGCCGCGGCGCCCACGGCCACAGCAGGCCCGGGATGCCACCGGTCGTGAGGAAGTCACCGCAGAGATGCGCGGCGAACCCGATCGTGACGGCGAGGGGGAACCAGGCGACCTGTTCGGGCGCGACCACGACGATGAACACCCCGAGCAGCGCGCCGAGCAACCAGGCCGCCGCCCAGGTGCGCACGTAGTCGCGGGCCTTGATGCCGAAGCACGTGAGCACCGCGGTGCCGACGCCGGCGCCGATCGCGATCGAGTCGCGGCCTTCGGTGGCGAACGTGAGGAGGGTGAGCGCCCAGGCCGCAGCGGCGACGACGAGCACGGCGATGGCGGAATGCGCCCCTCGCCGATGACCGCCCGAGAGCGCCTCGACCGTGCCGGTCACGAACCGGCCGAGCAGCGGCACGGAGTGCGAGATGGTGGCGCTGTGGTGGTC
>NZ_WJSP02000143.1 GCF_009720255.1 Agromyces humi
GACAGGGCTCGTTCACCTGCCGTTCACCGTCGTGGCGGAAGCTCGTAAAGCGCGCGGCTTAGCGTCGCAGGCGGGCCGGCACCCGGCCCATCCCCTGCACTCAAGAACCCCGGAAGGGAATCACGTGAACCTCAAGCGTTTCGGCGTGCCCGTCGTCGTCGCCATCACCGCGGCGATCGCGCTCAGCTCCTGCGCCGCGAACGAGGGCGGCGCCGCCGCCCCGGAGTCGGCCTCGTCGCTCTCGGGCAACCTCGTCGGCGCCGGCGCGTCCTCGCAGGACGCCGCACAGCAGGCATGGATCGCCGGCTTCCAGACGGCCAACCCCGACGTGACCATCGACTACGACCCCTCGGGCTCGGGCGCAGGCCGCGAGACCTTCCTCGAGGGCGCAAGCGACTTCGCCGGTTCGGACCGCGCGTTCAAGGACGAGGAGATCGCCGCGGGCGGCTTCGCCAAGTGCGCCGCCGACACCTCGGTGGTCGAGCTGCCCCTGTACATCTCGCCCATCGCCGTGATCTTCAACGTCGAGGGCGTCGACACGCTGAACCTCGACGCCGCGACCATCGCGGGCATCTTCGCCGGCACGATCACGAACTGGAACGACGCGGCCATCGTCGCGCTGAACCCCGACGCGACGCTGCCCGACCTGGCCATCACGCCCGTGCACCGCTCCGATGACTCGGGCACCACCGAGAACTTCACCGACTACCTCGGCGCCGCGGCTCCCGACGTGTGGACGTACGAGGCCGACGGCGTCTGGCCGTTCGAGGGCGGCGAGGCCGCACAGGGCACCTCGGGCGTCGTCGACGCGGTCACCAACGGCACCGGCACCATCGGCTACGCCGACGCCTCGCGCGCCGGCGACCTCGGCACCGTCGCGGTGCAGGTCGGCGACGACTTCGTCGAGTTCTCGCCCGAGGCCGCTGCGGCCATCGTCGACGCCTCGCCCGAGGCCGAGGGTCGCGCCGACGGCGACATCGCCATCGAGATCGACCGCACCTCCGAGGAGGCCGGCGTCTACCCGATCGTGCTCGTGAGCTACATCATCGGCTGCCAGGACTACGAGGACGACGAGAACGTCGAGCTCGTGAAGTCGTACTTCTCCTACATGGCCAGCCCCGAGGGCCAGAACGTCGCGGCTGACGCCGCGGGCTCTGCGCCGATCTCGGACACCCTGCGCGAGCAGATCACGGCTGCGATCGACTCGATCCAGTAGTAGGTTCGTGCCCGACCCCGACGGTTCCTCATGAACGCGACGGGGTCGGGCACGGTCATGTCCCACGATCCACCATCACCTGAACTCGAGGATCACGCCAGATGAGCACCGCCACCACCGCCATCAAGGCGAAGCAGCGACCGGGCGACCGGGTCTTCTCGGGCTCCGCGGTCTTCGCGGGATCGATGATCCTCGTCACGCTCGCCGCCGTCGCCGTCTTCCTGATCGTGCAGAGCCTTCCGGCGCTCATCGCGAGCCACGAGGACGCCTCGATCCTCACCGACAACTTCTGGAACTACGTCGGTCCCCTGCTCTTCGGCACGGTGTGGGCCGCCGCACTCGCCCTGCTCATGGCCATCCCGGTCTCGATCGGCATCGCCCTCTTCATCTCGCACTACGCGCCGCGCCGCCTCGCCTCCGTGCTCGGCTACATCGTCGACCTGCTCGCGGCGGTGCCGTCCGTGGTCTTCGGCCTCTGGGGCATCGGCGTGCTCGCCCCGGCGGTGCAGCCGGTGTACTCCTGGCTCGTCGACAACTTCGGCTGGTTCCCCCTCTTCGCCGGCCCCGTCTCGGGCACCGGCCGCACGATCCTCACCGCCGCCATCGTGCTCGCCGTGATGGTGCTGCCGATCATGACCGCCATCTGCCGCGAGGTGTTCCTGCAAACCCCCGTCCTCCACGAAGAGGCGGCACTCGCGCTCGGCGCCACCCGCTGGGAGATGATCCGCACCGCCGTGCTGCCGTTCGGGCGCTCGGGCATCGTCTCCGCCGCCGTGCTCGGACTCGGCCGGGCCCTCGGCGAGACGATGGCCGTCGCCATGGTGCTCTCCGCCAGCGGCGCCGTCACGTTCAAGCTGCTCACCTCGGTGAACCCGTCGACGATCGCGGCGAACATCGCCCTGACGTTCCCCGAGGCCTACGGCATGAACGTCAACGTGCTCATCGCGACGGGCCTCATCCTCTTCATCGTGACCTTCGTGGTCAACGCCATCGCCCGCTGGATCGTCAGCCGCCGCAAGGAATTCTCGGGAGCCAACTGATGTCCGTCACGACGAAGCCCGAGCCCACCGCCACCGCGGTGCCCATCGAGAACTCCCTGACCGCCGGGCGCCTGCCCACGCCTGCTCCGTGGATGATCCTCGGTGCCGCCATCCTCGTCGCCGCCGCGATCTTCGGCGTACTGGCCCTCGCCGACGGCAGCGAGTTCAACTGGGGCGGCGCGCTGCTCGTGGGCGCCGTGCTCTACATCCCCTCGATCTGGCTCTTCTCGATGCTCGTCGAGGGCCGGCGACGGGCCATGGACCGCCTCGTCACCGCGCTCGTGACCGGCGCGTTCGTGCTCGCCATGATCCCGCTCATCTCGCTCACCATCACCGTCATCACGTTCGGGCTCAACCGGTTCGACGTGGACTTCTTCACCATGTCGATGCGCAACGTCACCGGTGAGGGCGGTGGCGTGCTGCACGCGATCGTCGGCACCGTGCTCATGACGGGTACCGCCGCGATCATCTCGATCCCGATCGGCCTGATGACCTCGATCTACCTCGTCGAGTACGGGCGCGGCCGGCTCGCGCGGGGCATCACCTTCCTCGTCGACGTCATGACCGGCATCCCGTCGATCGTCGCCGGCCTGTTCGCCTACGCCCTCTTCTCCATCTTCCTGGGACCGGGCACCCGCACGGGCATCGCCGGCGCGGTCGCCCTGTCGGTGCTGATGATCCCCGTCGTGGTGCGCTCGAGCGAGGAGATGCTCCGCCTCGTGCCGAACGAGCTGCGCGAGGCCGCCTTCGCCCTCGGGGTGCCGAAGTGGCTGACCATCGTGAAGGTGGTGCTGCCGACGTCCATCGCGGGCATCACGACCGGCATCATGCTCTCGATCTCACGCGTCATCGGCGAGACCGCCCCCCTCCTCATCGCCGCGGGATTCACCCAGAGCATGAACTGGAACCTCTTCGACGGCCGGATGTCGTCGCTGCCCGTGTTCGTCTACACGCAGTACGCCAACCAGGGCAATCCGCCCGAGGCGTACCTCGACCGCGCCTGGGCCGCCGCCCTCACGCTCATCCTCATCGTCATGGCGCTGAACCTCATCGCCCGTCTCGTCGCCAAGTTCTTCGCACCGAAGTTCGGCCGCTGACCCTCCCCCAGTAAGGAAATCCGTGTCAAAGCGCATCGAAGTCCGCGACCTCAACGTCTACTACGGCAAGTTCCTCGCCGTGGAGGGCGTGAGCCTCGAGATCGAGCCCCGCAGCGTCACCGCGTTCATCGGCCCGTCGGGCTGCGGCAAGTCGACCTTCCTCCGCACCCTCAACCGCATGCACGAGGTGATCCCCGGCGCCCGGGTCGAGGGCGAGGTGCTCATCGACGGCAACAACCTCTACGACCCCGACGTCGACCCGGTGCTCGTGCGGCGCCAGGTGGGCATGGTGTTCCAGCGACCCAACCCGTTCCCCACGATGTCCATCAAGGAGAATGTGCTCGCGGGCGTGAAGCTCAACAACCGGCGCATCTCGAAGACCGACGCCGACGACCTCGTCGAGAAGTCGCTGCGCGGCGCCAACCTCTGGAACGAGGTCAAGGATCGCCTGGACCGGCCCGGCTCGGGCCTCTCGGGCGGCCAGCAGCAGCGCCTCTGCATCGCTCGCGCCATCGCGGTGTCGCCCGAGGTCATCCTCATGGACGAGCCGTGCTCGGCGCTCGACCCGATCTCGACGCTCGCGATCGAGGACCTCATCGAGGAGCTCAAGCTGCAGTACACCATCGTCATCGTGACGCACAACATGCAGCAGGCCAGCCGCGTCTCCGACCGGACGGCGTTCTTCAACATCGCCGGCACCGGCAAGCCCGGCAACCTCATCGAGTACGCCGACACGACCACGATCTTCTCGAACCCCACGGTGCAGGCCACCGAGGACTACGTCTCGGGCCGCTTCGGCTGACGATCAGTCGCGCGGGCCCAGCAGGTAGGCGTTGAGCTCGCGCGTCTCCTCCGCGTCGTAGGGCATCGGCCGCCCGTCCAGCTCGGTGATGCCCGCGGCGAGCCGCACGCTCGACACCAGCCACGCGGCATCCGCCGACCTGAGCTCGTCGACCGGGATGTCGCGGTACTCGGTGCGCCGACCGGATGCCTCGAGGTGCTCGAACAGGCTCAGCTGGGTCGTGCCGTGCAGGATCGCGCCCGATGGCGCGGGCGTCGACCAGACTTCGCCGTGCCGGAGGATGACGCTCGACGTCGGACCCTCCATGACGTAGCCGTCGCTCGTGACGAAGATCGTGTCGTCGGCACCGCGCCGGCGCGCCTCGCGGAGCGCCGCCATGTTCACGGCGTAGCTGAGGGTCTTCGCCCCGAGGAGCAGCCACGGCGCTCGTTCCGCGGTGCCGCGGTCGTAGCCGCGGTCGAGCGTGACGACGCGGATGCCGCGCTCGCGCACCGCGGTGAAGTCCGCCGCGGGCGCCAGGTGGAGCCACGCGGTGGGCGCCGGCCCGTGCTCGACGCCACGGCTCAGCACGAGCTTGAGGGCGAACTCGCCGGTCGCCGGCAGCGAGGCCACCGCACGCAAGATCGCCGCCTCCCACTGCGGGAGGTTCGGCTCGGGCAGCTCGCAGATGCGGGCGGAGTTGCGGAGGCGCTCGAGGTGCGGCCGCGCCTCCTGCGGGTGCCCGTCGACCACGCCGATGGTCTCGAAGATGCCGTCGCCCCGCTGCGTCGAGAGCTCGCCCACCCGAAGGGCCGGGGCCGAGGCGTCGACCTCGCGGAACGTGCGGTCGAGGTCGGTCGCCGGGGCGTCGGCCGGGAGGGGTTCGATCAGCAGGGTGAGCGTGTCGGGCATGCTCCGATGCTACGCGGACGGGGCGACGCGGGCATCGAGGACGCCCGGCGCAAGGGCCCCCTGGCATGGAAATGCCGGGCCGCAGAACGCCTCTCGGCGCGAGGCCGCTCGGAGCGGCGAATATTGGAGCCCGGGGTTACTGCGGCCCGGCACATCAAGTGTAAACGAGGTCGGGGGGTGGTTCATTCCCGCACGCGCGCCGACGTGGCATCCGGTTCGCTCCGGGGCACGCGTCGGTTCAGTCCAGCGCGTCGCGACGCCAGAGTCGCGCGCACGACGACAGCTCGTCGGCCAGCTGGGTGAGGCGCAGCGCGCGCTGGGTCAGCTCGCCCGGGCGATCGGGGTGCACCGCGTCGGCGGCATCCGCATCGTCGGCGAGGCTCGTGAAGCCGGCCGCGACGACCCTCGAGAAGGCGGCGGCACGGTCGAGCGCCACGGCGAAGTCCCCGGCGAACAGTCCGTGCAGGATGCGGTCGGCGAGCTCGCGCACCTCGTCGGGACCGGCGGGCACGGGTGCACCGGCGACGACCTGGTCGATGGTGTGCGAGACCTCGGTGCCGCGCTGGAACGCCAGGCTGATGCCGACCGGGTCCTGCCGGATGAGGGTGCGCAGCAAGTAGACCCGCCAGAGGGCTCCCGGCAGGCTCTTCGCGGACGCGTGCGACCAGAGCTCGGCGATCGCGTCGATGCCATGCTCGTCGGTATAGGTCACGAGTCGCTCGACCACTGCCGGATCGGGGTCGGCGCGGACCCGCGACAGGATCGCCGCCGCCGTGTCATGGGCGACCCGGCTCACGTGCGCCGGATCTTCGGCGCCGAGGTAGCCCTCGAACATGCCGTTCGGGAATCGCGTGGGTCGATGGAATTCGGAAGCCATTGCGGCAAGGCTACTCGCCTCTGCGGGACGCGGGGCCGGTGCGCGGCTCCTGTTAGGGTGGTCGATGCCCCTATAGCTCAGTTGGTTAGAGCAACGGACTTCAACACAAAATGGAGCGCCAGCGCCGAAATGCGCTGGATGACCGCCGCTATATGCTGGAACGCCCTGAGAGCCGGCCGTACTCGCCTCGTTCGCGCGAGGCAGTGACAATCGGACCGGATTGGGTAATCAGCAGGTAACCGCAAGGGAACCTCAGAGACTACACGCGGCGCACCTGAACGATCCGGTCGAAGGTGAAGATATAGTCCAGACTGCAAGCCGCCACGGCGGTGGCTGGGGAAACCCAGTGCAGCAGGTTAATCCGTGGGTCCAGGGTTCGAGTCCCTGTGGGGGCACCGCAATATCGCATCTCGCCTGAGGCATGTCAAGGGCCTATCGACGCCCCAAGGCCGCGCGTAGAACTGTAGTCACGGGTCGCAAGACCCGGACAGGCGGGCCGGGCCGACCGGCGCAGCGCAATCGACCACGCGCATCCCAGGACGCGTCGGTCGGTGCCGGTCCGCCATGGATGAACCGCGGATTCGATGGGGAATGGTGCGAGATGCTCGCCCGACAGGAAACGCAGACCCGCTCCCACGTGGAGCTCATGCCGCTCAGTCCGACCACGTGGCGCGTGTGCAACGACCGCTTTGCGGACGGCGACCTCAGACGCGTCGTCGGCTACCTCCAGACCATCGACGACGGCTACGAGATGTTGTGGATGCGCCCCCGTCCGGGCGTGGTCTACCGCTACGCGACGATGGATGCCGCGATGACGGCCATCTCGGCCCGGCTCGAACTCACCTCGGACCACGACTGACGAGCGGGCACGATCCGACCTCACCGCCTGAGCACCCCGGGCACCGCCCGACGGGAGTCCGGGTCACGCGCGGGACTCGGACGTCCCCGTCACGGCAGCTCCTCCCCAGGTTCCCTTCCCGCACAGCGTCGTGCGGGTGAGAACACGGTAGCCCCGCGAGGCGGCGGCCGAAAGGGGTGGCCGCCGATCTGCGACGCGCCTCACCGACGATCCACGATGCGGTTGTGCGCGACCGCAGTCGAAACCGTCGAACCGATGTGCCCGAGCGCAGTTCAGCCGACGAGCGCCCGGAACCCCGACATCAACGCGACCCGCTCGGCCGAATCGCGGGCCAGGGGGGTGACCGACAGCGTGGTGACGCCGGCTGCGCGGAACGCCGCCACCCGCTCGGCGACGTACGACGCCGGGCCGATGAGCGACACCGCCCGAACGAGCTCGTCGGGCACGGCGGCGATGGCCTCGTCGCGACGTCCGTCGAGGTAGAGGTCCTGGATGCGCGCCGCCTCCGCCTCGAAGCCGTAGCTCGAGATGAGGTCGTTGTAGAAGTTCTTGCCGCGGGCGCCCATGCCGCCGACGTAGAGCGCGAGCTGCGGCTTCACGAGCGGCAGCACCGCCTCCGGGCGTTCGGTGATGGCGAGCGCCGGGCTCGCGAACACGTCGAGCGGGCCCAGCTCGGCGGACCGCTTCGCGGCGCCGGCGGCGAGCGCCGCGCCCCACACCTCGCCGGCGCGCTCGGGATGGAAGAACATCGGCAGCCAGCCGTCGGCGATCTCCGCCGTCTGCTCGACGGACTTCGGGCCGAGGGAGGCGATCGTGATGGGGATGCGGTCGCGCACCGGGTGGTTGATGAGCTTCAGCGGCTTGCCGAGACCGGTGCCCTCGCCTGCGGGCAGCGGGATGCGGTACTTCGCGCCGTCGTGCACCACTGGCTCGCGCCGCCACGTCATGCGGCAGATGTCGACGATCTCGCGGGTGCGGGAGAGCGGCGCGTCGTAGCGCACGCCGTGGAAGCCCTCGATGACCTGCGGACCGGATGCCCCGATGCCGAGCTCGAATCGCCCGCCCGAGACGTAGTCCAGGCCCGCCGCCGTCATCGCCGTGAGCGTCGGGGTGCGGGTGTAGAGCTGCAGGATGCCCGACGCGAGGGTGATGGTCGAGGTACGGGCGGCAAGGAACCCGAGCTGGCTCACCGCATCGAACGAGTAGGCCTCGGGCACGGCGACGAGGTCGACGCCCGCCCGTTCGAGCTCGGCCACCTCATCGGCGACCTCGCGGAATCCGCCTGCGTAGTTCAGGAACATGCCGACGCGCATCCGTCACTCCTCGTCGTGTGCGTGTGGCCCGGCGTGGTGTCACGGGCACCTCAGACCATAACCGAGGACCGGCGCACGGCCCTCGTCCCTTGTGGAGACCCGACTACGTGGCGATGACGACGATGGGATCAGTGGTGGGTTGCGCTGAGCCGCCCTCGGGCTCGACGGTGACGCCGACCGCGACCCCGGGACTGAAGGAGCCCTCGAGCACGCGCCACGTCTCACCGCCGTTCGCGTCGAACGTCCCCGCGGCCGCGGCCCCGGAGTCGTCGATGTACCAGAGCTCGTAGGTCTGGCCGGGATCGAGGGGCGGCAGACCCTCCACCACGACGCCCGATCGGCCCTTCGCTGCCGAGGTCACGAGCGTGATCTCGCCCCCGCCGGGGACCTCGTGCGTCTGCGACTGCGCGTCGGGCGCCGAAGCGATGGCCGCCATCTCGCGCTGCGCGCCCCAGCCGTTCGGCCCCGACCATCCGACGCCGAGCACGATGGCCGCGATGAGCACGACGGCCGCGGCGGCGGACGCGATGAGGGCGACGGGCCGCTGGAACCAGCGGCGCCGCGCGGCGGACTCAGCCGGGCCCGGGAAGGAGGCGGGGGCAGTGTGCGCCGGCGTCGGAGCGTCGACGGCTGCGGCATCCGGAGCCGACGCGGCATCCGG
>NZ_WJSP02000144.1 GCF_009720255.1 Agromyces humi
ACGCGGATGCCCAGCTCGCGATCACGAGCGGCAAGGCGATCGCCTCGCTGCTCACCAAGCCCAGCGCCGGATACGTGGCGAAGACGACCAACGACGGCAAGACGTTCGAGGTCGTCGAGGAGCCCGAATCCATCACGGCGACGACCGCGGATCCCTAGGCTTGGAGCGCGGGCGTCACCCTGCCCGCGCGACGGCCGCGATCGCCGGGGCCGATGACACAGCGTCCGGGAGGACCCTCCATGGTGAGCACCGATACGGCAACCCTGTTCCTGCACCCCGACCGCAACATCGCGCTCGAACTGGTGCGAGCGACCGAGGCGGCCGCGATCCGCTCGTCCCCGTGGATCGGACGCGGCGACAAGCTCGCTGCCGACGGGGCCGCCGTCGACGCGATGCGCGCCTTCCTCGGCACCGTGAACTTCGACGGCGTCGTCGTCATCGGCGAGGGCGAGAAGGACGCGGCGCCCATGCTCTTCAACGGCGAGCGGGTGGGCAACGGCCGGGGGCCCGCCTGCGACATCGCGGTCGACCCGATCGACGGCACCTCGCTCACGGCCGCGGGCCGCCAGAACGCGCTCTCGGTCATCGCCGTGGCCGACCGGGGCACGATGCTCGACGCGTCATCCGTCTTCTACATGGACAAGATCGTGACGGATGCCTCAGGCATCGGCGTCGTCGACATCCGCAAGCCCATCGGCGAGAACCTGCGCGCGCTCGCCGCGGCGAAGGGCAAGGAGGTCGGCGAGCTCCGCGTGGCCGTGCTCAACCGCCCGCGCCACGAGCAGCTCATCGCCGACATCCGCGCGGCCGGCGCCGGCACCCGGCTGATCAGCGACGGCGACGTCGCCGGCGGCATCAACGCCGCCCGGTACGAGTCCCGCATCGACATGTGCGTCGGCATCGGCGGCAGCCCCGAGGGCATCACCACGGCGTGCGCGATCAAGGCGCTCGGCGGCTTCATGCAGGGCAAGCTCGCGCCCAAGGACGACGCCGAGCGGGCCCGCGGCGAGGCGGCAGGACTCGACTGCGACCACGTCTACGAGCTCGACGAACTCGTGCGCGGCGACAACACCTTCTTCGTCGCGACCGGCGTGACCGACGGTGAGCTCGTCGACGGCGTGCGGCGCAAGGGGCCGATCATCCGCACCGAGAGCATCGTCCTGCGAGGGCGGTCCGGCACGATCCGTCGCATCGTCGCCGACCACCTCGTGGAGAAATGGCTCGACAAGACCGACCGCTGACCGGATGCCGCGGGCGGATGTCCGCGGCGCACGCGAGAATGAGTCGATGACCACCGACGCGACCACGCTGCCGCGCGCCCTCCGCCCGTTCTCGTCGGGCCAGTACCGCCTGCTCGTCGCCGCCCTCGCCGCGTCGCTGCTGTCGGCCGGAGCGTGGCTCGTCGCCTCCGTGTGGCAGGTCGTCGAGCTCGGCGGTTCGCCCATCGACCTGTCGTACGTGGCGGTCGGCTCGAGCCTGGGCCTGGTGGTCGCGGTGCTCATCGGCGGCGTTGCGGCCGACCGCATCCCGCAGCGGCGCATCCTCATCGTCGTCGAGATCGTCCGCGGGCTCGCGTTCGCGGTCGCCGCGGTGCTCGCCGCGACCGGCGTGATCGAGGTGTGGCACATCGCGGTGCTCTCGTTCGTGCTCGGCCTCGCCGACGGCTTCTTCTACCCGGCGTACTCCGCGTGGCTGCCGGCGATCCTGCCGGCCGGGCAGCTGCTGGCGGCGAACGGCATCGAGGGCGTGCTGCGCCCCGCGGTGATGCAGGCGGCCGGCCCCGCGCTCGCGAGCCTGCTCATCGCGGTGCAGGCGCCGTGGCTGGCGTTCGCGGCCGTCGCCGTGCTGCAGGTGGTCGCCGCGATCGTGCTCGCCGTGATGCGCACGACCCCCGTGCGCCGCGACCTCGACGAGGTGAAGGTGCATCCCGTGCGCCAGTCGTTCATCGACCTGCGCGACGGGTTCGCCTACCTGCTGCGCACGCGGTGGCTGTTCGCCACGCTCGTCTTCTCGATCATCCTGGTCTTCCTCATCATGGGGCCGATCGAGGTGCTGCTGCCGTTCGCCGTGAAAGACCAGACCGGCGGGGGCGCCGGCGCGTTCGCCCTCGCGCTCGGCGCGTTCGGTCTGGGTGGCGCGGTGGGCTCGTTGACCGTCGCCTCGCTGCGCCTTCCGCGCCGCTACCTCACGCTCATGATCCTGGCGTGGGGCGTCGGCTGCGTGCCGCTCGCGATCATCGGGCTCACCTCGTGGCTGTGGGTCATGGTGATCGCCCTGTTCATCGTCGGCGTGCTGTTCGACGGCGCCCAGGTCGTCTGGGGCACGCTGCTGCAGCGGCGCGTGCCGCCCTCGATGCTGGGCCGGGTCTCGAGCCTCGACTTCTTCGTCTCGCTCGCGCTCATGCCCATCTCGATGGCGGTGGCCGGTCCCGTCGGCGAGGCGATCGGGCTCGCGCCGGCGTTCCTGATCGCCGGGCTGGTGCCGCCGTTCCTCGCGTTCGCGACGCTCGCGCTCGCCCGCCTGAAGGACGACGAGCTGGCGCATCCGCTCGACGGGCACGCCGACGTCGACGCGGTCGCCGGCGCCGAGGCGGCGGCCGGATTCGAGGCGCCCGTCGACGAACGGCATCCGGTGGCCGAACCGTATCCGCTGGCCGAGCCGCACTCGCTTGCGGAGCCGCCTCGCCGCGTCGATCCCGAACCGGGCTGACCGCCGCACGAGGGCTCGACCTGCGGCCACGCGCGTGCGAGTCTGGTCGCGAGCGAAGGAGGGGCCGCATGGTCACCGTTCGAGATGCATTCCCGGGGTTCAGCGTCGACGACATCGCCGCGGCGCGGGAGTTCTACGGCACGAAACTGGGGCTGCCGATCGAGGACGACGCGATGGGCGCCCTCCAGATCGTCCTGCCGTCGAGCCAGCGCGTGTTCGTCTACCCGAAGCCGAACCACGAGCCGGCGACGTTCACGATCCTGAACCTCATGGTCGACGACATCGATCGGGCGGTCGACGAACTCAACGAGGCCGGCGTCGAGACGAAGATCTACACGGCACCCGACGACTTCGGCACCGACGAGCGCGGCATCGCCCGGGGGAGCGCGACAAGCCAGGGGCCCGACATCGCGTGGTTCCGCGACCCTGCGGGCAACGTGCTCAGCGTCCTCGTCGGCTGATCTCGGGCCGCCGTCGCGCCCGGCGTCTCGATGGTAGCGTCGCCCGGGAACCGAAGGAGGACCCGGATGACGATCGAGGCGGGCACGAGGCTGGCAGACGCGTTCGGCGCGCACGACGAGGGGCTGCACGGGGTGTCGTGGTCGGCCGCGGTCGTCGACGTCGATCGCGGCGTGACGCTGCTCGAACGGGATGCCCACCGCGTGCAGCGCACCGCGAGCATCGGCAAGCTCTTCCTCCTGGTGGAGGTCGCCAGGCAGGCCGAGGCGGGCGAACTCGACCTCGACGAGCTGGTGCGCCGGCGACCCGACGAGTTCGTCGCCGACTCGGGCGTCTGGTATCGGCTTCGCACCGACGAGCTGTCGATCCACGACGCGTGCGCCCTCATCGGCGCGGTCAGCGACAACCTCGCGACCAACGTGCTCGTCCGTCGCCTCGGGATCGAGCGGATCGCCGAGACCTCCCGGTCGCTCGGCTTTCACGACTCCGCGCTGCTCGATCGGGTGCGGGAGGAGCGGGGGCCCGAGCACCCGCCCACGCTGTCCCGCGGCAGCGCCCGCGAGCTCGTCGACCTCGCGGCCCGACTCGAGCGCGGGGAGCTCGTCTCGCCCGGCGTCTGTCGGATGGTCGTCGACTGGCTCGCGCTCGACACCGACCTCTCGATGGTCGCATCGGCGTTCGGGCTCGACCCGCTCGCGCACACGGAGACCGATCGCGGCATCCGGCTCTGGAACAAGACCGGCACCATCAGCACGGCGCGCATCGACGTCGGCGTGGCCGCGTCCACGCAGGGACGCATCGCCTGGGCGGTCCTCGCCGATTGGGAGGGCGCCACGACCGATCCGCGCGACGCCGTGCTCAGCCGGATGCGGGTCGTCGGCGACGAGGTGCGGGCGCTCCTGGGCGGCTGACCGCTCAGCGTGCGGCTCGCACGCCGCGTCAGACGCTCGTCAGGAAGTCGTCGAGGATGCGGCGGCCCTCCTCCAGCGCGGCGACGGGAACGCGCTCGTCCACGCCGTGCGCTCCCGACGGCTGTCGACCCTCGGGATCGGGGCCGAGCGGGGAGAACCCGTAGCCGTCGATGCCGAGCCGGGCGAACGCCTTCGCGTCGGTGCCGCCGCCCATGCAGAACGGGACGACCACCGCAGCGGCATCCGACCGCTGGATGGCCCCGCGTATCGCGTCGAACCAGTGGCCGTCCACGGGCGCCTCGACGGGGGGCTGGAACGAGGTGAACTCGAGCGCCACGCCGCCGGCGAGCTCGGTGAGCCGTTCGGCCATGCCCGTCTCGTACCCGGGCGGGCAGCGCACGTCGATCTCGGCCGCGGCCGCCGACGGGATGACGTTCACCTTGTAGCCGGCCTGCAGCATCGTCGGCGTCGACGTCGCCCGGATGGTGTGCCGGGCGAACTCCGCCGCACCGCCGAGCGCGGACAGGGCGGCCGTCACCCCGGCTTCGGTCTCGAGGTCGGCGGGGTGTCCGACCGCGTCGGACGCCTGGAGCAGGAACGCCCGCACGGTCGTGGAGAGATGCATCGGCCACTCATGACGACCGAACCGCTGCACGGCCTCCGCGACGGCGGCGACGGGGTTGTCGTCGGTGGGGCGGGAGCCGTGGCCGGCGGTGCCCTCGGCGCGGAGGCGCACGTGCATGGTGCCCCGCTCGGCCGTGGCCACCGGATACAGCCGCACCGTGTGCCCGTCCGCGTGGCGGACCTCGACGGGCGCGCCGCCGCTCTCGCTGATCCCGGCCTCGACGCCTGCGAACAGGTCGGGACGGTGATCGACGAGCCAGAGAGCGCCCTCGGCGCCGGTGTCCTCCTCGTCGGCGACGAAGGCGAACACGACGTCGCGACGCGGCCGCCGGCCCTGCCGTGCCCAGTCGAGGAGGCACGCGACCATCATCGCGACCATGTCCTTCATGTCCGTGGCGCCGCGACCCCAGACGTACCCGTCGCGGATCTCGCCGGCGAACGGGTCCACGGTCCAGTCCGCGGGCTCGGCCGGCACCACGTCGAGGTGGCCGTGCACGAGGAGCGCGGGGAGGGCCGGATCCGACCCGGGGACCCGGACCACGACGTTCGCGCGTTCCGGTCGAGGGCCGATCACCTCTGCGGCGTAGCCCGCATCGCGGAGCACTTCGGCGATCCATGCGGCGATGCGGTGCTCTCCGACGCTGCGGCCGCCGCCGTGGTTCGTGGTGTCGAAGCGGATGAGCCGCGCGCACAGCTGCGCGACATCGACGCCGTCGGGCGTCTCGACCACGTCGGAGGTCCCGTCGACCACCTCAGGTTTCGTAAAGGTTACGTTGCGCATGATTGCGTCCGTTCTACCAGAGATTCGGAGATAACCCTTGATTTTCTGGTCGCGGATGATGAAACTCAGACGCAGCGGAGATGATCCGCTACGTAAAACGCTCATCACGACCTGTGTTGCCACCGCCTCGCCCGCGATCTGGCCGAATTGACTCCCCGTCTTCGGGGTGATTGAGTCGGACGGCGCGACGGGGCGGCGGGTCCCTGAGCCCGCCCAATCCATGGCAGTCCGCGCGCCCTCGGGCGCGCCAGAACCCTGTGAGGTCCTGTGAACCAACAGCAATCGCGCTCCGACAGCACGGAACGGTCGCGCCGGATGGGACTGATCGCCATTCCGGCGATCGTCGCCGCACTGGCCGTCCCGCTCGTCACCGCGCCCGCCGCCAGCGCCCAGGAGGGCTCCGACCCGACCCTCCGCGTCGCCACCAGCAGCGACATCGACTCGCTCAACCCGTTCCTGGCGGTGCTCGCGTCGAGCACCAACCTCGTCGGCCTCACCTATGAGCGCCTGGTCGAGTGGGGCGCGGAGGACAACTCAGAGCAGCCCGGCATGGCGTCCGAGTGGTCCACCTCGCCCGACGGGCTGACCTGGGAGTACACGATCCCCGAAGGTCGCGAGTGGAGCGACGGCGAGCCCATCACCGCGGAGGACGCGGCCTGGACGTTCACCGCGATCATCGAGAACGAGGCGCTCCAGCAGGCCAACGGCGGCCTGGTGACGAACATCGAATCGGCGGTCGCGGTCGATGACGACACGCTCGAGATCCGGTTGAAGGAGCCCCAGGCGCCCAACCCCGGCGTCGACCTGCCCATCGTGCCCGCCCACATCTGGTCGGAGCTCGATGCGCCCGAGGAGTACGCCAACGACGAGGACGTCGTGGGCTCGGGCCCGTTCCTGATCTCCTCGTACGACGAGGGCCAGAGCGTCGAGCTCATCGCCAACGAGAAGTTCTGGCGAGGAGCCCCCACGATTCCCGGCATCCGGTACGTGTACTACAAGAACGGCGATGCGCAGGTCCAGGCGCTGAAGTCGGGCGAGGTCGACGTCGTCAGCGGCCTCACGCCGGCCCAGTACGAGGCGCTCGACGGAGCCGACGGCATCACCCTCAACGCCGGCGCCGGACGACGCTACTCGGCCCTCTCGCTGAACCCGGGTGCGAAGGACGCCACCGGTGCGCCGCTCGGCGACGGCAATCCCGCGCTGCAGGACCCCGCCGTTCGTCGTGCCATCGCCATGGCCATCGACAAGCAGACCATCGTCGACCGGGTGAAGCAGGGCTACGCGAAGATCGGCGCCACCGAGATCCCGCCCGTGTACCCGGCGTACTTCGGCATCGACGAGGACGCGGTCATCCCGTTCGACCCCGACGGCGCGAACGCGCTGCTCGACGAGGCCGGGTACGAGATGGGCGCCGACGGCATCCGCGTCGACAAGGCCGGCAACCCGCTCGAGTTCCGGATCATGGGCCGGTCGTCCAACCCGGCGCACGCGCAGACGGCCGAGTACCTGCAGCCGTGGCTGAAGGACATCGGCATCGCGACGAGCGTCGAGATGTTCTCGGACAACCAGGTCAACGACGACTCCACGCTCGGCAAGTACGATATGTACTTCACCGGCTGGGGCATCGGACCCGACCCCGACTTCCAGCTGTCGATCAACACCTGCTCGTCCTTCCCCAACGCGGACGGCTCCGGCGCGCTCTCGGAGAGCAACTGGTGCTCGCCCGAGTTCGACGAGCTCTTCACCGCCCAGCACACCGAGCTCGACCCCGAGCGCCGCGCCGAGCTGGTGAAGGAGGCGTGGGCCGTGAAGTACGACGACGCCGTCAACCTGGTGCTCTCCTACGACGACTCGCTGGAGGCCTACCGTTCCGACCGGTTCGAGGGCTTCACGAAGCAGCCGGCCGAGGGCGGCATCATCACCAACCAGAACGGCTACTGGGGCTTCTACGGCGCCACGCCAGTCGCCTCGGCGGAGACCGTCGGCAACGACACGGGTGCGCCGACGTGGCTCATCGTGTCGATCGTCGCGGCCGTCGTGGTCGTCGGCGGCGTGATCGTCCTCGTCTGGCGCCGCAAGCGCTCCGCCACCGCGGACGACCGAGCCTGATCAGATGACCGTCGCGCTCCAACCGGAGGACGCAGTCCGGGAGGCATCGGGGGACGAGACTCCCCGCGGTGCCTCCTGGCCGCGGTACGTCCTCGAGAAGGGCTCGGGCGCGGTCGTCAGCCTGCTGATGATCGTCGTGCTCGGCTTCTTCGCCTTCCGCATCCTCCCGGGCGACCCGGCGATCTCGCTCACGCGAGGTCGCCGGGTCAGCGCCGAACAGGTCGAGGTGCTTCGTCGTCAGTACGGCCTCGACCAGCCCCTCCTCGTGCAGTTCTGGAACTACCTGGTGGATCTCCTGCACGGAGACCTGGGCATCTCGTACACCTACAACGAACCGGTGTCGGAGCTGATCGGATCCCGGTTGGGGCCCACCCTCCTGCTCACGACGACCGCCGCCGCCATCTCGATCGTGCTCGGGCTGGTGCTCGGCCAGCGGGCCGCCTGGCGGAGAGGATCGGGCTTCGACCGCTCGCAGACAGCCGTCGCGCTCACGTTCTGGTCGGTGCCCACGTTCTGGCTCGGACTGCTCCTGCTGCTCGTCTTCGGCGGGCTCCTGCACTGGTTCCCCACCGGCGGGATGGTGACGCCGGGCAGTGATGCCACGGGCCTCGCCTGGGTGTGGGATGTCGCCCGGCACCTCGTCCTCCCCGTCCTGACGATGGTGGCGGTGGTGTACGCGCAGTACCTGCTGGTGATGCGCGCGTCGCTCCTCGAGGAGATGTCCGCTGACTACCTCGTCACGGCACGCGCCAAGGGACTCCGCGAAGACGACGTGCGCCGGCGGCACGCGGTGCCCAATGCCCTGCTGCCGACCGTCACGCTCATCTTCCTGACCGTGGGCGGCCTGGTGGGCGGCGCGGTCACGGTCGAGACGGTCTACTCGTGGCCCGGCCTCGGCTACCTGACGTACCAGGCGCTCGGAACCCCCGACCTGCCCCTGCTGCAGGGCACGTTCGTCGTCTTCTCGACGATCGTCGTGCTCACGAACTTCGCCGCCGACCTGCTCTACCGGGTCCTCGACCCGAGGCTGAAGGAATCATGACCACCGACCTCGTACCGGCGCCGACCGCGACCGACGCATCGCGCGACCCGCGCGCGCCGCGCACTCCGCGCACTCCGCGCGGCACCCGTCGCG
>NZ_WJSP02000145.1 GCF_009720255.1 Agromyces humi
TGCTGCTCGGCGGCCGACGGACTCGCCTACGCGATGCTCATCGCGGCGCTCGAGCCGGGCGCCGTGCCGATCCGCACCTCATCGCCCGAGCCGACCGCGTGGACCTCGAGGTCGGCGAGCCCGCCGGCGTCGGTGCCGGACGCGGGCATCGTGACGAGGAACCGGATCCAGCGCTGCTCGGCGGTGGTCATGGTGAGCAACTCCTGGGCCACCCCGTCGACGGGCAGCGGCTCGGGGGCGAGCAACGGCACCGGGTCGTCGCAGGCGCCGCCCGTCCAGCGCACCGCGCACCAGCTCGCCTCGACCACGAGCCCCAGCCCGGCATCCCCGCCGCCGATCATGCCGACGTCGATGGTGCCCGGCTCGGGCGCGTCGGCGGAGATGCCGACCTCCCACGCGACCGTGTCGCCGGGTGTCATGCGCTGCATCAGCTCGGGATCGCCGATCGCGGTCAGGCGCAGCACCTGCCCCTGCACGACCGACTCCTCGACCGCCGCCGAGGCGGGCGTCGGTGCCTGCGACACGCAGGCCGCCACGGCCACGAGGGCCAGCACGAGCGACGCCGTGGTCGCCGTCGCGCTCGCCGGCTCCGGCGGATCGCCGGGCGTCGGCGGTGGTGCCTCGCGGCGGCGTCGCGGCCAGAACGCCCACACCACGAGCGCGGTCGCGCCCACGGTGAGGCCGCCGATGACGGCCGGATGCCCCATCGCGGCGATCACCGGCGCGACACCCGGCACCGAGGCGAGCACGATCCGAGCCGACGGCACCTCGTAGGGCTGCGGATCGTCGACGGGATTCGCGTCCCCGCGGAGCGTGAGGCGGCGAGCCCCGCCTGTCCCCGCGTCGTCGATCGCGACGATGCGATGCGTCACCGGCAGGCGGCCGGGCCGGTCGACGGTCACCACGTCGCCGACATGGAGCTCACGGACGGGCACCTCGCGCACGAGCGCCGCGGAGCCCGCCGGGATGGTCGGACTCATCGACCCCGTGCGGAACAGCACGATGCCCAAGTCGAACAGCACCGCGGCCACGACGAGCAGGATGCACGCCGCCCCGGCGATGGCCGCCAGCGTGAGCAGCACGTCGCCCGCGACCGAGGTCACGGAGCGGGAACGGCGCGCACGCGGCATCCGTCGGTCACCCTGTCGAGGCGGCGTTGAACTGCCACGTCACCGTCGCGGACGTGCCCTGGAAGGTGTTCGCCGCATTGGGCGCGACCTGCACCTCGAAGCAGAACCCGAGCTGGGCGCCGGCGGCGCCGATCGGATTCGCGACCGCGGACCCCGGCACCTGCGTGACGGGCAGGTAGCTCGACGCGCCGCCCGCGACGAACGCGGGCGTCCCCGTGAACGCCGCGGCGGCGCATGTCGAGGTCGGGTTCGCCGACGCCATGCGCACCGCCCGGTACTGGAGGGCGCCGACGAGTCCGCCGCCGTTGTTCGTGACGGCCGCCAGCGTGACCGTGCCACCGACCGTCGAGGTGGTCGTCGTACGGATGTTGAGCCAGGCGTACGTCGATGTGCCGGGCGACATCGCCGTGGCCGCGAACGACAGGGTCGCCCCCGGTGCGGTCGTGTTGCTCGCATAGGTCGGCGACCCGGCGCTCTGCGACTCCGTGCCGAACACGCTCGCGGCGAAGCTGCCGGTGGCCTGCTCGCTGTCGTTCCAGGCGGCGAGCGTCACCGTGGCGCCGACGCCCAGCACGAGTCCGCCGGCGAGCACGGCGCGCCAGATGCGACTGCGCCGTCCCCGGTCCGGCGCCTCGACGTGGATGCCCATCGCCCGGCTACGGCAGCGGGTCGGTCGACTCGCCGAGGAACTCCCACGTCACCGTGCCGGTCTGCGCCGCCGGGAGCGCGGAGCTCGCGGTGACGACGAAGCACAGGTTCACGGGGGCGGTCACCGCCGTGAGCTCGAACACGGCGGCGGGCGTGGGGCTCGCGACGGGCTGGTCGGTGACGAGGGCCGTGCCCGACGGCGGTGTCCCGGCCGAGCATGTCGCCCCGAACGTCGCGCCCACGTCGTAGAGCGAGTACGTCAGCTCAGCCCCGATCGTGCCCGACGTGGTGCTCGCAAGGTCGACGGATGCCTCGTAGGTCGAGTCCGACGAGAGCTGCACCGCGAACGGCGCGTAGACGACGGCACCCGGACTCAGCAGGTCGGCGTCCACCGCGAAGGCGAGCGGTTTGCCCGGCGCCGTCTCGGAGCTGCTGAACGCCGTGCCGTCGAGGCTGCCCTCGAGCTCGAACTGGCCCGACCCGAACGTGCCCGTCGCGAACTCGGAGTCGTTCCACACGGCGAGCGTGACCGCGGCCCCGACGCCGAGCACCAGCCCGCCCGCGAGGATCGCGAGCATCTTGCGGCGACGATCTCCCGGCCGTGCCGGACTCGTCGATGATTCGTTGCGTGTTGCAGTCTGCATTCCCATGAGCGCCTCCCCCGCGCGCCGGGCATACGGTTCCCCCGAAGCGGGTCCCCCAACCCGATGCGGCCGAGCCTAGCCCTCGGCCGCCCCGAAGCGCGAGAGGGTCATCTCCGCGGTACCCCCTGCACGTGAGCGGATGCCCACGCGCCTCTACCGGCGGCGACCACGAGTGTGGTTGGGTGAGCCATGAGCGCAGACGGGGGCGCCACGGCGCCGTTCAACGGACGACTCGCGATCCTCCTCGCGATGGCGATGTTCGTGCTGGTGGTCGACACGTCGCTGATGAACGTGTCGATCTCGGCGGTCGTGCACGACCTCGACACCACCGTGAGCGGGGTGCAGGGCGCCATCGCCCTCGAGGCGCTCGTGTCGGCCGCGTTCATCCTCATCGGCGGAAAGACGGGCGACCTCATCGGCCGCAAGCTCGCCTACGTGCTGGGCCTCCTCGGCTATGCGATCGGCGCCATCGCGATGGTCTTCGCCCAGGACCTCACGGCGATCATCATCTTCTGGGCGATCATCGGCGGCATCGGCGCATCCCTGCTGCTGCCCGCGATGCAGTCGCTCATCCACGGCAACTTCGAGGGCGCCCAGCAGAAGCGGGTGTACGCCCTCGTCGGCGCATCCGCTGCCATCGCCGCCGCCGTCGGACCGCTGCTCGGCGGCTTCATCACCACGTTCCTCTCATGGCGCGTGGGATTCGCGCTCGAGGCCGTGATCATCGCGGTCGTGCTCGCCGGCATCGGCCTGGTGAAGGACGTGCCGTACCACGGCGACCGGTCGATCGACCTCGTCGGCGCCCTGCTGTCGATCGTCGGCATGGGCGGCGTCGTGACCGGCATCCTCGTGTGGCAGGAGGGCGGCGGCTACGTCGGCCTCATCATCGGCATCGGCGTGCTCGGGCTGGGCCTGCTCGTGTTCTGGCTGCGCAGCCGCAAGCGTCGCGGCAAGCCGACGCTCCTCGACCCGGCCCTGTTCGAGTCGAAGATGTTCCGCGCGGGCGCCAGCGGGCAGCTGCTGCAACAGATCGCCCTGGGCGGCACGATGATCGTGCTCCCGATCTACCTGCAGATGGTGTTCGAGTACAACGCCCTGCAGGCCGGCCTCTCGATCGCACCGCTCTCGCTGAGCATGTTCGCCGTCGCGCTGCTCGCGGGCCGTGGGCTCAAGCAGCGCCCGGCGAACATCATCCTGTGGGGCTTCGTGCTCGTCGTGGCAGGCCTGGCGATCCTCGTGCCGCTCGTGCCCATCGCCGACTCGGGCTGGTACCTCACGATCCCGCTCATCATCTCGGGCTGCGGCCTCGGCCTGCTCGTCTCGCAGCTGAACAACTACACGCTCTCGCCGATCTCCGACGAGCGGGTGAGCGAGGCGGCGGGCGTCAACTCGGCGGCCGGCTCGTTCGGCCTGTCGTTCGGCCTCGCCTTCGCCGGCGCGATCATGCTCGCGACGCTGGCCTTCACGTTCACCGCGAGCGCCGACGCGAGCACGGTGCTCTCGCCGGAGGAGCAGCAGCAGGTCTCGTCGGTCCTCGAGGAGGACGCCGAGATCATGACCAACACGGGACTCGAGGAGCTGCTCGTCGACCAGACGCCCGAGGTGCAGGAGGAGATCCTCGCGATCAACGCGGATTCCCGCTTCATCTCCCTCCAGGTGGCGCTCCTCGTGCCGATCCTCGCGGGGCTGCTCGGCGTGCTCAACGCGTTCCGCATGCGGCGCCTGCCCGACCCGAAGCCGTCCGCGGCCGCGGAGGGGACCATGCTCGGATGAGTCGCGAACCGCGCGGCGGTCTCGACGCCGAGCTACGCGATCCCGCCGTGGACGGGGCCGAGGCGTCGACGGTGATCCTGGTGGAAGGGGAGAGCGATCGCCGGGCACTGCTCGCCCTCGCGAGACGGCTGGGCCTCGACCTGACGGCCGCCGGCGCCGTGGTGATCGCGATGAACGGAGTCACCAACCTGCGCCACCACCTCGGCGAGCTCGACGCGCGGCCGAAGCCACCCCGGCTCCTCGGGTTGTACGACATCGGCGAGGCCGCGACGGTCGGCCGCATGCTGGCGTCGGCGGGCCGGCCGGATGCCGCGTCGTCGGGCGATCTCGAGGCCCAGGGCTTCTTCGCCTGTTCGCTCGATCTCGAGGACGAGCTCATTCGCGCCGCGGGCCCGGCCGTCATCGAGGAGGTGCTCGCCGTCCATCGCGATCTCGCGCGCTTCCGGGTGTTCCAGCGGCAACCCGCGCAGCGGGAGCGCCCGATCGAGGCGCAGCTCCATCGATTCGCCGGGACTGCAGCCGGGCGCAAGGCCTGGTTCGCCGCGGACGTGGTCGAGGTCCTCCCGCTGGATCGGGTGCCGCGGGGGATGGCGCGCCTCCTGGAGGAGACGGCGCGCGGCTGAGCCCAGCCGCAGCCGCAGCCGCAGCCCTGCTCTGGCCTGCGGGAGGGCTCAGCGGCCGTGCTCGGCCAGGATCTGGTCGATGTCGATCTGCCCGAGCAGGCGCTGCCAGTCGAGCTCGCGCGCGATGGGGGCGACGTCGGGGTCGGCGAAGGCCTTGCCGTTGCGGTGCACCACCACGCCGGTGGGAACGAGCTCGTTCAGCCGGGCGAGGATCGCGTCGTCGACCGCCTCCGTGTCGAAGTCCGCGCCGATGCGGGAGTAGGCCTCGGCTGAGAGCGTGTACGAGACGAGTCCGACCTCGATGGGTTCCGGCATGGCGTTCCTCCTCGGCGGCGTGGTGTGCTCCCAGTCTGTCAGCCGAGTGCGGCTGCCGCACCGCGGGTCGACGGCGACGGGGTGTCGCCGACGTCGCCAGCAGTTGTGCATCCGGCAAGGAGCATGATGGCGAGGGCGGCGACGAGCGAGCCGCCGATGGCAGGGCGTCGGGTCATGGACCGGAGCCTATGGTTCGCCGCGGACCCGTGTCCATCAGGGTGATCCCCGATACGTTCGGAATGCGGGTCGGGTACCCGCGCGGCGGAATACTGGCAACCAGCTGAGAGTTGAGTCGAGTGTACTCAAGTTCCGCGTCCTCGACTTGACACCTCGAACGGGCGCTGGAACACTTGAGCCGTCGGGACTCAAGTTCCGGCGACACGGACTTCGGTCGCGGGCCAGGACGGCCGGGCCGACCCGCCACGGAGCGCACGCGGCATCCGCTCGCGCCACCTCCCGGCAGAAGGAGAAACACACATGTCACGAGCAGTAGGCATCGACCTCGGCACCACCAACTCGGTCGTCAGCGTCCTCGAGGGTGGCGAGCCCACCGTCATCGCGAACGCCGAGGGCTTCCGCACCACCCCGTCGGTGGTCGCCTTCACGAAGGACGGCGAGGTGCTCGTCGGCGAGACCGCCAAGCGCCAGGCCGTCACCAACGTCGACCGAACCATCGCGTCGGTCAAGCGCCACATGGGCACCGACTGGACCAAGGAGATCGACGGCAAGAAGTACACGCCGCAGGAGATCTCGGCGCGCATCCTGCAGAAGCTGAAGCGCGACGCCGAGCAGTACCTCGGCGACACGGTCACCGACGCCGTCATCACCGTGCCGGCGTACTTCAACGACGCCGAGCGCCAGGCCACCAAGGAGGCCGGCGAGATCGCGGGCCTCAACGTCCTGCGCATCATCAACGAGCCCACGGCCGCGGCCCTCGCGTACGGCCTCGACAAGGGCAAGGAGGACGAGCTCATCCTCGTCTTCGACCTCGGTGGCGGCACCTTCGACGTCTCCCTCCTCGAGGTGGGCAAGGACGACGACTTCTCGACCATCCAGGTGCGTGCGACCGCCGGCGACAACCGCCTCGGCGGCGACGACTGGGACCAGCGCATCGTCGAGTGGCTGATCAAGCGCTTCAAGGACTCGACGGGCGTCGACGTCTCGAAGGACAAGATCGCCCTCCAGCGCCTCAAGGAGGCCGCCGAGCAGGCGAAGAAGGAGCTGAGCTCCTCGATGAGCACCAGCATCCAGCTGCCCTACCTCTCGCTCACCGAGAACGGCCCGGCGAACCTCGACGAGACGCTCACCCGCGCCCAGTTCGAGAACATGACGAGCGACCTGCTCGACCGCACCAAGAAGCCCTTCGAGGACGTCATCCGCGAGGCCGGCATCAAGCTGGCCGACATCGCGCACGTCGTGCTCGTCGGCGGTTCGACCCGCATGCCCGCCGTCTCCGAGCTCGTGAAGCAGGAGACCGGCAAGGAACCCAACAAGGGCGTGAACCCCGACGAGGTCGTCGCCGTGGGCGCCGCCCTGCAGGCGGGCGTCCTCAAGGGCGAGCGCAAGGACGTGCTGCTCATCGACGTCACCCCCCTGAGCCTGGGCATCGAGACCAAGGGCGGCATCATGACCAAGCTCATCGAGCGCAACACGGCCATCCCCACCAAGCGCAGCGAGACCTTCACGACCGCCGACGACAACCAGCCGTCGGTCGCGATCCAGGTCTTCCAGGGCGAGCGCGAGTTCACCCGCGACAACAAGCCGCTGGGCACGTTCGAGCTCACCGGCATCGCCCCGGCGCCCCGCGGCATCCCGCAGATCGAGGTCACCTTCGACATCGACGCCAACGGCATCGTGCATGTGTCGGCCCGCGACAAGGGCACCGGCAAGGAGCAGTCGATGACCATCTCGGGCGGCTCGGCCCTCCCCAAGGAGGACGTCGAGCGCATGGTGCGCGACGCCGAGGAGCACGCGGCAGAAGACAAGAAGCGCCGCGAGTCGGCCGAGACCCGCAACCAGGCCGAGCAGCTCGTCTACTCGATCGAGAAGCTCATCAAGGACAATGACGACAAGCTCCCTGCCGACGTCAAGTCCGAGGTGCAGGGCGACGTCGACGGGCTGAAGTCGGCCCTCGCGGGCGACGACGACGACGCGGTGAAGAACGCGTTCGACAAGCTGTCGCAGTCGCAGGGCAAGCTCGGCGAGGCGATCTACGCGCAGTCGCAGCAGCAGTCGGCGGATGCCGCGGGCAACCCCGGTGAGGACGCGAACGCGTCCGGCGCCGCCGGCGACCAGTCCTCCGACGAGGACGTGGTCGACGCCGAGGTCATCGACGACGAGGACGAGAAGAAGTAATCATGTCCGACGAGAACCAGAACCACGAAGAGCCGGTCATCCGCGACAAGCGGCGGATCGACCCCGAGACGGGTCAGGTTCGTCAGCCCGCTCCCGACGCAGGCGAGTCGGCCGCCGGTGAGCCGGCTGCCGGTGAGTCGACGGATGCCGCAGCAGACGCTGCCGCGGCATCCGCACCGACCGACGCCGACGAGGACGTGCTCACCGTCGACGACATCCTGAACGCGGCCCAGGCCGAGGTCCAGGAGCCGACCGACGAGCACCTCGCCGACCTCAAGCGGGTCACCGCCGAGTACGCGAACTACCGCAAGCGCACCGAGGCGAACCGCGAGGTCGAGCGCGAGCGCGCGGTCGGCGCGGCCGTCGCGGTGCTGCTGCCGGTGCTCGACGACCTCGACCGCGCCGAGAAGCACGGCGACCTCGAGGGCGACGCCCCGTTCGCGACGATCGCGGCGAAGCTGCGCGGCGCCGTCGAGAAGCTCGGGCTCACCCCGTTCGGCGAGGTGGGCGAGCCGTTCGACCCGCAGCGCCACGAGGCGATCTTCCAGCAGCCGTCCGACGAGGTCGAGGTCGACACGGTCGCCGACGTCGTCGAGACCGGCTACACGCTGGGCGGCACGCTCCTGCGGGCCGCGAAGGTGGTCGTGAAGACGCCGCTGTAAGGCAGTTCGGCCGGCCCGCGGCATCCGCTCATCGGATGTCGCGGACCGGCCGTCACGGATTTCAGACAGACTTCAGGGAAGGGAGGTGCCGGTGGCCAGTCAGGATTGGTTCGACAAGGACTTCTACAAGGTGCTCGGCGTCTCCAAGGACGTGAGCGAGGCGGACCTCAAGAAGGCCTACCGCAAGCTCGCACGCAAGTACCACCCCGACTCGAACCCCGGCGACGCCGCGTCCGAGGCGCGGTTCAAGGAGATCAGCGAGGCGCACTCGGTGCTCTCCGACCCCGAGCAGCGCAAGGAGTACGACGCGATCCGGGCCATGGGCTCGGGCGCCCGGTTCACCGCGCCCGGCGGCGCCGGCGGCGCGGGCGGCTTCGAGGACGTGTTCGGCACGATGTTCGGCGGCC
>NZ_WJSP02000146.1 GCF_009720255.1 Agromyces humi
ACCGGCCACTCGCCGCGACCCACCGCGTCGGCCGCGGCCTTGATCTCCTCGGCCGTGGTGGCCGCATACGCGTCGGTCGTGACCGGCGCCGCGATCACGTCGTCGGTCACCTCGACCGACTGCGCCTGCGCCTTCGTCAGCTTCGTCTCGGCGGAGGTGCCGAACTGCGGCCCCTCGCTGCCCGGGGTGAACGCGTACGCGGGGATCGCGAGGGTGCCGACGATGCCGGCGGCGACCGTCATCACCAGCACGTTCGCGAGTCCGCCTCGCCGCAGTCGGCGGGTCGAGGGGAGCGGTGCCGCGGAGACCTTCGCTGGAGGTTCGGTGGATGGGGTGGTCGGGGACTTCGTGGCGACCATCGCCTTCGAAGCGGCCCCTCGCGTCGTCTTCCGGGATGGACGTCGCTGCGGGAATCGAGCCAAAACGTGTACCTCCGCCGCCCCACGGCAGTGCTGCCGTCCCACCTGGAGCGCTTGCTGCGCAGTCACGGGTTCCGGATCGAGCGGTGGGCGCCTGGGGGCGATCTCGATCCCGTTCCACCGACTGGCTATGACGCCGGCGGACTCGATCGAGGATACGCGAGGGATGGTCGAATGTCACATTCTGATCACGGAGTGGCCGTGATCAGGCATTACTCTCCGACGAAGATGTGGCCGGCGACCTCGCTCGGCAACTCGAGGCCGCCCTCGACCCCGTCGACCTCGACGAGGACGTACGGCCCGGCGGCACTGAACGACGCCCGGGCGCCAGGCATCACGCCGGCGTGCTTGAGCTGGGCGAGCAGCTCGGGGTCGAACTGCACGGGCTCTCCGAGGCGGCGGACCACGCCGCGCACCGGCTGGTCGCTGGCGGAGACGGCGTCGAGCACGCGCACCACTCCCTGCATGAACGGGTCGGCTGCAGGCAGCCCCAGTTCTTCGAGGCCGGGGATGGGGTTGCCGTACGGCGACTCGCGGGGGCCGCCGAGCAGCTCGATGAGGCGGCGCTCGACCTGCTCGCTCATGACATGCTCCCACCGGCATGCCTCGTCGTGGACGTACTCCCACTCGAGCCCGATCACGTCGGCGAGCAGGCGCTCGGCGAGGCGGTGCTTGCGCATGACGTGGACGGCCTTGCTGCGCCCGTCGGGGGTCAGTTCGAGGTGACGGTCGCCCGACACGACGACGAGCCCGTCCCGCTCCATGCGCGCGACCGTCTGCGACACGGTGGGCCCGGAGTGACCGAGGCGCTCGGAGATGCGCGCTCGAAGGGGCACGATGTTCTCCTCCTCGAGATCGAGGATGGTGCGGAGGTACATCTCCGTCGTGTCGATGAGATCCGTCACCAGAAGCCCTCCCTGTCGCAGCCCGTCATCCAGCCTACCGGCCGCCGCCCCCTCGCTAGACTCGTGCGCATGCCCAGCCTCGTCATCCCCAGCGACCTCCTGCCCGCCGACGGTCGATTCGGCTGCGGCCCGTCCAAGGTCCGCCCCGAGCAGCTGGCGCACCTCGCCGCCGAGGGGCCGAGGCTCCTCGGGACGTCGCACCGCCAGGCGCCCGTGAAGCAGCTCGTCGGCCGTGTGCGTCAGGGCATCTCCGACCTCTTCGACCTGCCCGACGGATACGAGGTCGTGCTCGGCAACGGCGGCTCGACGGCGTTCTGGGACGCGGCGGCATCCGGCCTCATCGAGCGCCGCGCGCAGCTCTGCGCGTTCGGGGAGTTCGGCCAGAAGTTCGCAGCCGCCGCCGCGGCTCCCTGGCTCGAGGCGCCCGACGTCCGCGCGGCGGCGCCCGGCAGCCGATCGAACCCCGAGCCGGTCGCGGGCGTCGACGTGTACGCCTGGCCGCACAACGAGACGTCGACTGGCGTCATGGCGCCGGTGACCCGGGTCGCGGGCGACGAGGGCGCGCTCACCGTCATCGACGCGACGAGCGCCGCCGGCGGCGTCGCGGTCGACCCGGCCGAGTCCGACGTCTACTACTTCGCGCCGCAGAAGAATTTCGCCTCCGACGGCGGACTCTGGTTCGCGCTCTTCTCCCCCGCCGCGATCGAGCGGGTCGAGCGCATCGCCGGGGGCGACCGCTACATCCCCGAGTTCCTCTCGCTGAAGAACGCCATCGACAACTCCCGGCTCGACCAGACGCTCAACACGCCCGCGCTCGCGACGCTGCTGCTCCTCGAGAACCAGCTCGAGTGGATGAACGGCTCCGGGGGCCTCGCGTGGGCCGACGCCCGCACCCGCGAGTCGTCGTCGGTGCTCTACGACTGGGCCGAGCGCACCGAGGTGGCCACGCCGTTCGTGACCGAGGCCGCCGACCGCTCTCAGGTCGTGGTGACGATCGACTTCGACGAGTCGACGGATGCCGCGCGCATCGCGTCGGTGCTCCGCGAGAACGGCATCGTCGACACCGAGCCCTACCGCAAGCTCGGACGCAACCAGCTGCGCGTCGCCACCTTCACGGCGATCGAGCCCGACGACGTGCGCGCGCTGACGTCGTCGATCGACTACGTGCTCGAGCGACTGGGCTGAGGTCCGGTGCGACTCTGGCTGAACGACTCCGAGCGGCGCCCCGATCCGGCGCCCGCGCGGGCCGATGCACGCAAGGCGGTGCTGGCGGGCACGCTCTCGTGGCTCGTGGCGCTCGTCGTCACGCTGGTGTTCCGCGCGCAGCTCGAAGCAGCTGGTCTCGGCTGGCTGGTCTGGGCGTGCGTCACCGGGGTCGTACTCGGACTGGTCGGGCTGGTGGTGGTGCAGGTGATCCGTCGCCGGATCGCGCGTCAGGAGGCCGGCTCGTCGGGCTGACCCTCGTCGCCCTCGACCGGCTCGTCGTCCTCGCCGTCGCTCGTGTCGTCGTTGGCCCGGGCCGACTCGTCGTCGCCTGACTCGTCGAGCGCGTCGATGTCGATGCCGTCGAACTCGTCGTCGCCGTCGTCGTGTCCGAACGCCGCGTCGAGTTCGGCGTCGTCATCGTCGTCGAGCTCCGAGTCGTCGTCCTCGTCGAGCTCGTCCTCGTCGTCGAAGTCGTCGTGCTCGTCGCCGTCGTCGTCGTGCTCATCGACGTCGTCGTCGTGCTCGTCGCCCGAGCCTCCGGCCTCGGCCGCCGCCGCGGCGGCCGCCTGCTGTGCCGCCCGGTAGTCGGCGAGCCGCTCGGACCACGGGATCCACTCGGGCGCCAGCAGCGCGGTGTCGCCGGGCATCAGCTCGGTCTCGAGCACGGTGGGCTCGCCGTCGTCGACCCGGGCGATCGTGACACTCCAACGCCAGCCCGGGTAGCCCGCGAGGTCGGCGGCGAACAGCATCGTGAGCACGTGCTCGCCCTCGGCGACGTGCCCGATGACGGACCCGACGGTCTCGGGCGGCGTCACCTCGAGCAGCGCCCGACGGGCGAGGTCGACCGCGTCGAGGAGCATCGCGTCGGGTTCGAACACGGGCGCCGGGGCCTCGGTCGTCTCGTCAGCAGCGGGCGCCGGGGCCTCGGTCGTCTCGTCAGCAGCGGGCGCCGCGGCATCCGTCGTCTGCTCGCTCAGCGTGGCGTGGGCCTCGTCGACCGGCCCGGACTGCTCAGGCATCGAGATCGTCTGCGACCTTGCGCAGCACCGCGGCGACGGTGCGCGACTTCGACTTGTCGGGGTAGCGGCCGCGGCGCAGGTCGGCGCCGATGCCGTCGAGCACCTTCACGACGTCCTCCACGATGATGGCCATGTCGTCGGCGGGCTTGCGATTGATCTTCGCGAGGCTGACGGGCGCCTCGAGCACCCGCACCGACAGCGCCTGCGCGCCGCGCTTGCCCTGTGCGACGCCGAACTCGAGGCGGGTGCCCGCACGCACGGTCGCGCCGGCGGGAAGAGCGGATGCGTGGAGGAAGACCTCCTGGCCGTCATCGGAGCTGATGAAGCCGAACCCCTTCTCCTCGTCGTAGAACTTGACCTTGCCGGTGGGCATCGTGAACCTCGCTCGCGTGGGGATGGACGGGCCGAATCGGCATCCGTCCTCGGTCCAGTCTAGAAGCCCGGCAGCCCTGCATCGGCCCGCTGCCCTATTCTGGTGAGGTGAGCGACTCCGGCCCCATCACCCAGCACCGTGCCGAGCGCATCCTCGCCTACATGTTCGTCGCCATCGTGGCCATCTCGATCCTCGCGTTCATCGCGGTCATGATCGGCACGGCCAACGGCGCCGGAGCGGACGACGGGTTCAGTCAGGGCGTCTGGCCCGTCGACCCCGAACCTCGGGCCGGCCGCCACGATGAGGCCCTCGCGGCGTGCGCCCAGTGCGAGCTGCGAGCTGACCGGCGCACCGAGCCCGACCCAGGTGACGATGCCGCCCGCGACGTGCGGCACGTCCCACTCGGGCAGGTGCCGCGCCACCATCTGCTCGAGGTGGTCCCGGCCGACGCGGAGCTGTTCACGGCGCAGCTCGAGGATCTCGTCCATGCGACCGAGCAGCCGGGTGACGAGGAGCTGCTCGAGGATCGGCGTGCCGAGGTCGCCCGGTGAGCGCACCGCGAGGAGCCGTCGGATCAGCGGCCGCTCGGCACGGATCCAGCCCACGCGGATGCCGCCCCACGCGGTCTTGCCGACCGAGCCGATGAGCACGGCCGGCCCGTCGGCCGCCATGGGCGGGAAGTGGCCGGGTCGGTCGATGGACAGCTCGGCGGTGGTCTCGTCGGCGATGACGACGGTGCCCTGCCGGGCGGCGGCGTCGAGCACGCGGGCGCGCGTGTCGCGGCTCATCGTGCGCCCGGTGGGGTTCTGGAAGTCGGGGATGAGGTACGCCGCGACCGGGTTCGAGTGCCGGATCGCCTGCACCAGGGCGGCCGCCTGTTCGCGGTCGTCGTCGCCCTCGGCACCGGCCGGCGCGACGGGCACCGTCACGAGACGGGCGCCGGCCGCGCGCAGGGCCTCGTAGGCGTGGGGGTAGATGGGCACCTCGGTCAGCGCTCGGTCGCCGCGACCCACGAGCGCCCGCGAGAGCAGGCCGATGGCGTGCTGGGCGCCGATGGTCACCATGATCTGGTCGGGCGTGGTCGGCAGGCCTCGGGCGGCGTACCGGTCGGCGATGGCCTGGCGCAGAGCGGGGGTGCCGATGGGGTCGAACCCGGCGTCGGCGAGGTGCGCCGGGAGGTCGTCGACGGCCTGGCGGGCCACCTCGGCGAGCCAGGGCAGCGCCGGCGGCGCGGCCTTCGAGAAGTCGATGTACTCGCTCTCGAGCGGTGCGGGCAGGATGGCCGGCGCGCCGGTCAGGCGGGCCACGCTGCCCGAGCCGCGCACGCTGTGCAGCATGCCCTGCTCGCGCAGGTGCCGGTAGGCCGCGGTGACGGTCGTCCGGCTCAGTGAGAGGCGTTCGGCGAGGTCGCGCTCGGCCGGCAGGCGGGTGTCCACCCCGATGCGGCCGTCGACGATGAGCAGGCGGATGCGTTCCGCGAGCGCCTCGTAGGCGCTGCCGGTGCCCCGCCAGTCGCCGAGGAGGAGCTCGAGCGAGCGGGCACTGAGCGAGAGGTCGGCCATCAGGCCACTTTAGGCCGATTGGCTCTTTGCGAACAGGCCAATCATGGAATTGGATTGCATCATGCTTCGCCGTCCGACCGACCCCGCGCCTGTACTCGCCCGCCGCTTCGTGCAGCTCTTCCTCGGGCTGTTCCTCTACGGCATCGCCATCGCGCTCATCGTGCGCGGCGAGCTCGGCGTCGCCCCGTGGGACGTGCTGACGCAGGGCATCGCGAAGCAGACCGGGCTGAACTTCGGGCTCATCACCGTCATCACGAGCGGCATCGTCCTGCTCCTGTGGATCCCGATCCGCCAGAGGCCCGGCTTCGGCACGATCATGAACGCGCTGCTCGTCGGGCCGTTCGCCGACCTCGGCCTCTGGCTCATCCCGTCGGGCCTCGACCTCTGGGCGCGCATCCTCCTGCTCGGCGCGGGCATCGTCGTGCTCGCGATCGCGACCGGCCTCTACATCGGCGCGCACTTCGGCCCGGGCCCCCGCGACGGCCTGATGACGGGCCTGCACCGGGTCACCGGATGGCGCATCTGGATCGTCCGCACCAGCATCGAGGTCGTCGTGCTGGCCATCGGCTGGGCGCTCGGCGGCAACGTCGGCATCGGCACCGTGGCGTTCGCCGTCCTGATCGGACCGCTGTGCGGCTACGCGATCCCGCTGTTCGCCATCCGGCGTTCGGGGGCGATGCCCGCCGCGGCCCGTCCCGTCGTCCGGCGCTCTCGCGCGGCATCCGCCACCTCATGACCGGCGATCGCCCCCGAGGTCGGGACACCTCGGGGGCGATGTCGCCGGTCCGCTACAGGTTGCGGTCGGCGTAGACCGTCATCGCGTCACGCACGAACTCGGCTCCGGCCTGGCCGCCGTAGTTCGCGCCGAAGCGGTCGTCGGCCACATACATCTCCGCGAGGCCGACGAAGTACTCCTTCGTCGGCCCGGCCGCGCCGCCGCCGGGCGTGCCCGGGATGCCGCGCAGCCAGTCGAACTGACGCTGCGCGAGCGCCTGCGCCTCGTCGCCGGCGGGGTCGATGCCCCGTTCGTGCGCCGAGATCCAGTCGCCGGCGAGCTGCGCCACGCGCTGCTGCCACGCCGCCTTCTCGTCGGCGCTCATCGAGCGCCACCACGCGTCGCTCTTCGCGTACGCGTCCTTGCCCCAGCGCTCCTCGACCTCCTCCTTGTACCGGGTGTGGTCGAAGCCGTCGAACATCTGCTCTGCCATGAGTCGTTCACCTCCCTCCAATGCTCCGATGGTGCGTTCGACCGACGCGATCTGCCGCGTCAGCCGGTCCTGCTCCTGCTGCAGCCATTCGAGATGGGTGCGCAGGGCGTGCGGGGCGCTCTCCTCGCGGTCGAGCACCTCGCCGATGGCAGGGAGGCCGAGGCCGAGCTCGCGCAGCAGCATGATGCGCTGCAGTCGCACGAGCGCCGCGTCGTCGTAGTAGCGGTAGCCGTTGCCGCCGATGCGACTCGGCGGCAGCAATCCGATGTCGTCGTAGTGGCGAAGCGTGCGGCTGGTGGTGCCCGCCAGCTTCGCGATCTCCTGGATCGACGAGTCCATCGTGATCCTCCCTTCCCCTTCTCGATGAATGCCACGGTAGAGGTTGACGTCGCGTCAATGTCAAGCACGCGGCATCCGCTGCACTTGCAGTCTCGGCAAACGCGATATATCGTGTTGCAGGACAAGACGCGATATATCGCGATACAGACCGCGTCCGAGACGGATGCCGCGGCATCCCGAATCGGCGCAGAGGGAGAAGCACCATGGCCATCGAGAAGTGGGTCATCGCCCCCGGAGACTCCCGGGTCATCGACCTGGAACTCGTGCGCAAGCTCAAGGTGAGCCTCATCGGCGGCAAGGTCGACATCATCGCGCACGACGAGCCGGGGGCCCGCATCGAGATCTCGAGCGTCACCGGCAAGGACCTGCTCGTGCAGATCGACGGCGACACGCTCGAGATCGACCACCCGCAGCTGCGCTGGGACAACTTCATCGACGCCTTCAAGGGGTTCGTCGGCAGCGCCAAGGCCGAGGTGTCGATCCTCGCCCCGCGCCACGTCGCCATCAAGCTCGGCGTCGTGTCGGGCGACGCGCTCGTCTCGGGCTTCGCCACGGACGCGAAGTTCAACACCGTGTCGGGCGACCTGGTGATCGACAACCACGAGGGCGATGTCGAACTGTCCAGCGTCTCGGGCGAGGTCTCCGCGGGCAACCACACCGGCCGCATCACGGCCCACTCGGTCTCGGGCGACATCGTCGCGACCGGCGACATCGTGTCGTTCAACGCCGACACCGTCTCGGGCAACATGATCGTCGATGCCGAGGGCACGCCGCACCGCATCGACACGAACACGGTCTCGGGCGACCTCACGGTGCGCTTCGAACCCGGCACGGGTGCCCGCTACCGCGTGAACACGGTCGGCGGCACGGTGCTGCTCGACGACTCCACCATCAAGGGCATGCTCGGCAAGGGCTTCGAGCGCACCGTCGGCGAACTCGCCGGCCGCTGGCTCGAGCTCGGCGCCAACAGCGTGTCGGGCAACATCTCGATCATGCGCCGCGAGGCGTCGGCGAAGGCGGGCACGGCGGATGCCGCAGCCGGCACCGGCGCGGGCGACGCCGGGGCCTCGGCATGACTCCGCCGGTCTTCGCCCACGGCAACCTGCGCCTGTACCTGCTCGCGCTGCTCGACGAGCGGCCCCGGCACGGCTACGAGCTGATCCAGGCGCTGTCCGATCGCTTCGGCGGCACCTACAGCCCGAGCGCCGGCACCATCTATCCCCGCCTCTCGAAGCTCGAGGAGGAGGGCCTGGTCACGAAGTCGACCGACGGTCGCAAGACCGTCTATGAGATCACGGATGCCGGTCGAGCCGAGCTCGAGGCGCGCCGGCACGAGCTCGACGCCATCGAGGACGACCTCACCGACTCGGTGCGCCGCCTCGCCGACGGCGTGCGCGCCGAGGTGAACGACGCGATGCGCACGCTGCGGGCCGAGCTCGCCAGCGCCGCCCGTGAGGCGAAGCGGGCCGCGTCGAGCGCCCCGGCCGGCAGCGGCGCGGCC
>NZ_WJSP02000147.1 GCF_009720255.1 Agromyces humi
CGGGCGGCGCCGCCGCGGTCGAGCCGCGCGCGGGAGACACCCCGGCACCCCTCGTCGACCCGGCAGTGTGGCGGCAGGTCGATGCCGAGCCCTCCGGCGGCGCCTGGCTTCCCTCGAAGGGCGGCCTCGAGTACCGCTTCCTCCGCTACGCCCGCGCCTGACCGGCCCCCTCGGCTTGGCTCTCCTCGTCCAGCCTGCGAAGAGTCCGCCGACCCGGCGCGTGTGTCAGACATGGCGGATATACGATCCGCCACCCCGTTGGATCTACCGATCGCGCGGCGTGGCGGATCGTATATCCGCGCAGGCTGCACGCCTCTCGTCCTCCACCGGCGCCGAGGATGACGGTCGATGCACAGATGGGAGGTCGGACGACGCGCGGCCTTGGCCGGCGTCGCAACATCGTCGAATGCGTGCGCGTTGGGCCGTCGGTGAGATCGGCCGCCTCTGTCATGAGCTGGGTGGCGCTGTCAGGACGTCCGAGCTGCGGGCCCGCGGTGTCGACGCGCGTTCAGTCCGGCGGGCGACCGTCAGCGGTGAAGTGATCCGAATCCGCTCGGGCCTGTATGCCAGCCCCGACCTTCCATGGCCGACAAAGGTGGCCCTTCGGCATGGCGGCGTGCTCGCCTGCGTCTCGGTGGCTCGTCGGCTCGGACTCTGGGTCCTGCCGCTCGATGAACTCGTGCATGTGTCACTTCCGGCGAACGGACACGCACTGGTCCATTCCGATTGCGGGTGCGTGCAGCACTGGAACGCGTTGCCGGTCTCATCGATCGAAGTGACGCTCGTCGACGCGCTGCTCCAGATCCGCGGATGCCTCGGGGAGGACGCGTTCTTCGTGACGCTCGAGTCGGCGCTGCACCTCGGGCTGCTGGATGGGCCCTCCCGTGGGGAGTTGCGCGCCCGCATCACCGAGTCGGCTCGATGGATGGTGGACTTCGCGCGGAACGACGCCGAGAGCGGGCTGGAGTCGCTCCTGCGGATCCGCCTGCATCGACTGGGACTGCGGCTCCGAACACAAGTTGAGATCCCCGGGGTCGGACGGGTCGACTTCGTGCTCGGAGATCGGCTCATCCTGGAGGTCGATGGTCGGGCGGGTCACGACGGCCCTGATGGCCGACACCGTGACCGACTTCGCGATGCGGTCGCGGCCGGACACGGCTTCCACACACTCCGGTTCGACTACGAGCTCGTGATCGACGACTGGCCGCTGGTCGAGCAGGCGATCCTCGTGACGATTCGCCGAGGTGCTCACCTCGACCCTTGGGCCGAACAGCTGCGCTCGGCCTGAACGCCACGGGGCCTCCTCGCACTTCTTGACGCCGGTCGATCCACCGGGCGACTCGCAGTGCTTCAATCGGCGGATATACGATCCGGCGCGCCGCGGATTCGGCTCTCGAGCCGGAGTGTCGGATCGTATATCCGCGACGTGTGACCGTGGGCGGCGCGGCGGCGGCGTGCGGCAGGCCCGGCGGCGCGGCATCCGCTCGACCAGATAGCCTTGGGGGCGTGACTGCAGACAACCCCTTCGGACAGGTGCTCGTCGCGCTCGTCACGCCGATGACGGCGGACGGCGAGGTCGATTGGGCCGGGGTCGAGAAGCACATCGACGACGTGATCTCGGCCGGCGCCGACGGCATCGTCGTCACGGGCACGACCGGTGAGACGTCGACGCTGACCGACCCGGAGAAGATCCGCCTCGTCGAGGTCGGCAAGGACGTCGCCGCGGGCCGCGCGAAGATCATCACGGGCGGCGGCTCGAACGAGACCGCGCACGCGATCGAGCTCTACCGGCACTCCGAGCAGGCCGGCGCCGACGGGATCATGATCGTCACGCCGTACTACAACAAGCCGACCCAGGCCGGCATCCTCACGCACTTCCGGCTCGTGGCCGACGCCACCGACCTGCCGGTCATCCTCTACGACATCCCGGGCCGCACCGGGGTGCCCATCAGGTACGAGACGATCCTCCGGCTCGCGAAGCACCCGAACATCCTGGCGATCAAGGATGCCAAGGGCGACTTCTCTGAGGTGAGCCGGGTGCTCAACCAGACCGACCTCATGTACTTCTCGGGCGACGACGCCAACGTGCTGCCGCACCTCGCCATCGGCGCAACCGGGCTCATCGGCGTGACCGCCAACATCGCCCCCGCGCCGTACCGCACGATCGTCGACGCCGTGAACCGCGGCGACCTCACGACGGCGACCGCCGAGCACCAGCGGCTCGAGCCGCTCGTGCGCGCCGTCATGACCCACGTGCCGGGCACCGTCGCGGCGAAGTACATCCTGCACGGCCTGGGCCGCATCGGCAGTCCCCGCGTGCGACTCCCGCTCGTCGGCCCCGAGGAGTGGGAGGCCGCGCTCATCGAGGACGAGATCGACCTCGTGCAGGGCATCCCCGGCGTCGACTTCCACCGCTTCCGTCCCGACCGCAATGCCGCCGCCGGCGGCGCGCTGCCCAAGGTCGCGGGCACCACCCGCTGAAACGTCGGCCGAGGCATCCGCCGGAACGGCCGTGTGAACTGAACACCGCAACGTAAGGAGGGCACATGCCCGACGTCGTCATCGATCCCGCTCCGCTCGAGGCAGGGACGCTCCGCGTCATCCCCATCGGCGGCCTCGGCGAGGTCGGCCGCAACATGACGAGCTACGAGATCGACGGGAAGATCCTCATCGTCGACTGCGGGGTGCTCTTCCCCGAGGAGCACCAGCCCGGCGTCGACCTGATCCTGCCCGACTTCGGCTTCCTGCGGGAGCGACTCGACGACATCGTCGGCGTGGTGCTGACGCACGGGCACGAGGACCACATCGGCTCGGTGCCCTACCTGCTGCGCCTGCGCGCCGACATCCCCCTGATCGGCTCCACGCTGACCCTCGCCCTCGTCGAGGCGAAGCTCAAGGAGCATCGGATCCAGCCCTACAGCCTCACGGTCCGCGAGGGGCAGCACGAGCGGATCGGACCGTTCGACCTCGAGTTCGTCGCCGTCAACCACTCGATCCCCGATGCGCTCGCGGTCGCCATCAAGACGACCGCGGGCACGGTCCTCGCCACCGGCGACTTCAAGATGGACCAACTGCCGCTCGACGGCCGGCTCACGGACCTGCGCGAGTTCGCCCGCCTGGGCGAAGAGGGCGTCGACCTGTTCATGGTCGATTCCACCAACGCGGATGTCCCGGGCTTCACGCCCCTCGAGCGCTCGATCGGCCCCGTGCTCGACGAGGTGATCGCGCGCTCGCCGCGCCGCGTCATCGTGGCGAGCTTCTCGAGCCACGTGCACCGGGTGCAGCAGGTGCTCGACGCCGCGCACTTCAACGGCCGCAAGGTCGCGCTCATCGGCCGCAGCATGGTGCGCAACATGACGATCGCCGCCGACCTCGGCTACCTCAAGGTGCCCGAGGGCGTGCTCGTCGACTTCAAGAAGGCCGGCGACATCCCCGACGACGAGATCGTCTACATGTCGACGGGATCGCAGGGCGAGCCCATGGCGGTGCTCTCCCGCATGGCGAACCGCGAGCACCAGATCGAGATCGGCGAGGGCGACACCGTCATCCTCGCGTCGAGCCTGATCCCCGGCAACGAGAACGCCGTCTACCGCGTCATCGACGGACTCACGAAGCTCGGCGCGAACGTGGTGCACAAGGGCAACGCCAAGGTGCACGTCTCGGGCCACGCGGCGGCGGGGGAGCTCCTGTACTGCTACAACATCCTGAAGCCCAAGAACGTGCTGCCGATCCACGGCGAGTACCGTCACCTCTTCGCGAACGCGAAGCTGGCGCAGGACACGGGCATCCCCGAGCGCAACACGTTCATCGGCGAGAACGGCACCGTCTACGACCTGCGCGACGGGGTCGTCAAGGTCGCCGGGCAGCTCGACCTCGGCTTCGTCTACGTCGACGGCGCGACGGTGGGCGAGATCACCGACGCCGACCTGAAGGACCGACGCATCCTCGGCGAGGAGGGCTTCATCTCGGTCATCATCGTCGTGGATGCCTCCACGGGCCGCATCATCGTCGGCCCCGAGATCCACGCGCGCGGCTTCGCGGAGGACGACGCCGTGTTCGAGGAGGTCAAGCCGAAGATCTCTGCCGCGCTGCTCGAGGCCGCGCAGAACGGGGTCCGCGACCAGCACGCGCTCCAGCAGATCGTGCGCCGCACGGTCGGCACGTGGGTGAACCGCCGGCTGCGTCGCCGTCCGATGCTGGTGCCGCTCGTCATCGAGGCGTAGCGGCACGCGCCCACCACCATGGGCGGGTCGGCCGAAACACCGCGGTAACACGCTCGGCGTAGCATCCGCGCATGGCGGAGTACACGATCCGCCCGGCCATCCCGAGCGACGGCGCGTTCCTCGCCGACATGGTGGTCGAGGCGGCGAACTGGCGGGCCGGGGCGACCCGTCCCAAGCCGACCGTGTTCGCCGATCCGGTCTCCCGCGGCTACATCGCGGGCTGGCAGCGTCCGGCGGACACCGGCTTCGTGGCCCTCGACAGCGATGCCGAGCCGATCGGCGCGGCGTGGTACCGGCTGTTCGCGGCCGACACGCCGGCGCACGGCTTCGTCGCCGCGGGCGTGCCCGAGCTCATCATCGGCGTCCAGCCCATCTGGCGTGCACAGGGCGTCGGGCGAGCCCTCATGCGGTCGCTGACGGATGCCGCGCGCGCGGCCGGATACGCCCGCATCACGCTGAGCGTGGAGCACGGCAACTTCGCGCACGCCCTCTACCGCTCCGAGGGGTTCGCCGTGGTGGGCTCCCGGGGCGGACGGGACACGATGGTGCGCGTCCTCGGCTGAGGCCGGCCGAACCGCCGCGGCGGGGTCGCTGATCGCGGACACTCGCCGCGTCCTGTCGCCCTGCGTCGCCGGTCGGCCGTAACGTGGTCGCATGGCTACGAGCACCAGGTCGAACGGGCGTGCCTCGGGCGCGTCCGCACGCGGCTCGGGCTCCAAGACGGCGCCCACGAAGAAGCTTCCGGCGTCGACCGCGCGCGGATCCGCGGCGACGAAGGCCAAGCCCGCCACGCCCGCCCGCCCGCCGCTGCTCGTCCGCGCCTGGATGGGGCTCGCGCACGTCACCGGCGGCGCGGCGCGCGCGCTCGGTCCCGAGACCCTCGCCAAGGAGGAGCGCCGCGACGGGCTGCCGTTCTTCATCGTCGTGCTCGCGGTCGCCGGTGCCCTCGTCGAGTGGTTCTTCATCAACGAGCCCGTCGCCCAGGCGTTCGACTCGTGGACGTTCGGCGGACTGTTCGGCAGGGTCGCCTTCGCGCTGCCCGTGGTGATGCTGCTGTTCGCCGTCTGGCTGTTCCGGCACCCCAGCTCGGTGCACGACAACACCCGCATCGGGATCGGCCTCGGCCTGCTGCTCCTCACCGTCTCCGGGCTCTGCCATCTCTTCGGAGGCCAGCCCGAGCCGAGTGAGGGCATGGCCGTGCTCGCGCGCGCGGGCGGCATCCTGGGCTGGATGCTGGCGCAGCCGCTGATCCTGCTCATCACCGAGATCGGCGCGGCCGTGGTGCTCGTGCTGCTCCTCGCGCTGTCGCTCCTGATCATGACGAAGACGCCGCCGAACCGCATCCCGGCGCGGTTCCGCGAGCTGTACGCGTGGCTGTTCGGGGCGCCCGAGCCCGACGAGCGCCCCGAGGCCGAGCCGAAGCCGTCACGGCGTGCCGCGCGCAAGACCGCGCAGACCGAGCTCGACGGCATCGACGCACTCGACGACGGGTCCGAGCCCACCGGACTCGTGCCCTGGTGGCGACGCAACGACTCCAACCGCGAGGAGGATCCCGCGTTCGAGGCGAACGGCGTCGACGGCCTCACCGAGGTGTTCGGTCCGGGGTCGGCGGCCGGCAGCTTCGAGACGCCCCTCGAGGGCGTCGGTGGAGCGGGTTCGTACAACACCGAGGTGCTGGGCGACCTCGACCGGGCCGAGGCGGCGCTCCAGCGCTTCACGGGCGACATCCCGCACGGCGGCACGGGGCTCCGGGGCGACGACGCCGGATCCCCGGCGGTGCTCGCGGTCTTCGACGTCGAGGGCGAGGGGGATCCGGCCTCCGAGATCGGCGGCACTGCGGCATCCGCTGCACCGGGCGCGGAGGCCGCCGTGCCCGACCGCCCCTACCACCTGCCGGCGTCATCGACGCTGGCGGCCGGTGCCCCGGCGAAGACGCGGTCGCACGTGAACGACGAGGTCGTGCGCCAGATCACCGGAGTGCTCGAGCAGTTCGGGGTCGACGCCAAGGTCACCGGGTTCTCTCGGGGCCCGACGGTCACGCAGTACGAGATCGAGCTCGGGCCCGGCGTCAAGGTCGAGCGCGTCACCGCCCTGTCGAAGAACCTCTCGTACGCGGTCGCGTCGAACGAGGTGCGCATCCTCTCGCCGATTCCCGGAAAGAGCGCGATCGGCATCGAGATCCCCAACGCCGACCGCGAGATCGTGACGCTCGGCGACGTGCTGCGTTCGGGTGCGGCGGTGAACGCGAAGCATCCGATGACGATCGGCGTCGGCAAGGATGTCGGCGGCGGCTACGTCGTCGCCAACCTCGCGAAGATGCCGCACCTCCTGGTGGCCGGTTCGACCGGCTCGGGCAAGTCGAGCTTCGTGAACTCGATGATCACGTCGCTGCTCATGCGGGCGAAGCCCACCGACGTGCGCATGGTCCTCATCGACCCGAAGCGCGTCGAACTCGCCCCGTACGGCGGCGTGCCGCACCTCATCACGCCCATCATCACGAACCCGAAGAAGGCCGCCGAGGCGCTGCAGTGGGTCGTGAAGGAGATGGACATGCGGTACGACGACCTCGCGTCGTTCGGCTTCCGCCACATCGACGACTTCAACAAGGCGGTCGTCAACGACGAGATCGTGCTGCCCGCCGGCAGCGAGCGCAAGCTGAAGCCCTACCCCTACCTGCTCGTGGTGGTCGACGAGCTGGCCGACCTCATGATGGTGGCACCCCGCGACGTCGAGGACTCGATCGTGCGCATCACGCAGCTCGCGCGTGCGTCGGGCATCCACCTCGTGCTCGCGACCCAGCGGCCGTCGGTCGACGTGGTCACGGGCCTCATCAAGGCGAACGTGCCGTCGCGGCTCGCCTTCGCCGTCACGAGCGTCACCGACTCACGGGTCATCCTCGACCAGCCCGGCGCCGACAAGCTCATCGGCCAGGGTGACGCGCTCTTCCTGCCGATGGGGGCGTCGAAGGCGATCCGGGTGCAGGGCGCGTGGGTCAGCGAGGCCGAGATCGAGAAGGTCGTCACGCACGTCACGCGCCAGGCCCGTCCCGAGTACCGGCAGGATGTCGCGGCCGCCGTCGAACGCAAGGAGATCGACTCCGACATCGGCGACGACCTCGAGCTGCTGCTGGCGGCCGCCGAGCTGGTCGTGTCGACGCAGTTCGGGTCGACCTCGATGCTCCAGCGCAAGCTCCGTGTGGGCTTCGCGAAGGCCGGGCGCCTCATGGACCTGCTGGAGTCCCGTGAGATCGTCGGCCCGTCCGAGGGATCGAAGGCCCGCGACGTGCTGGTGACGGTCGAGCAGCTGCCCGGTGTGCTCGCACGGCTCAGGGGAGAGGAGCCGGCCGGAGCCGCGGGCGCTCCTGCCCCTGCATCGCGACCCGGTCCACCGGCCGAGACCGGCGGCTACGACGATCCCGACCCCCGCTACGACGACCCGGTCGGGCGTGCCACCCAGGGCCTGCCCGAGGTCGAGTCCGACGCCGACGAGGACGCCTGGGGCCTCACCGGCCGCGACTGAGTCGCCCGCTCGGCGGCGCACCGCGCGGCTAGGCTGTGGGTATGACCTCCTCCGCCGGAAGCCCCGAGCGATCGGCGAACTGGAACCTTCCCAATGCGATCACGATCGTGCGCATCGTGCTGGCTCCGATCTTCTTCTGGATGCTGCTCGCCGACGGCGGCGCCGACGGCTGGCTGCGGTGGGGGGCGGCGGCCCTGTTCATCATCGCCATCGCGACCGACGGCATCGACGGCCACATCGCGCGTTCGCGCGGCCTGGTCACCGACCTCGGCAAGATCCTCGATCCGATCGCCGACAAGCTCCTCACGAGCGGCGCCCTCGTGTGCCTGTCGATCCTCGGCGAGCTGCCGTGGTGGGTCACCGCCATCATCGTGGTGCGCGAGGTGGGGATCACGGTCTGGCGGCTCGTGGAGCTGCGCCGCGGCAACGTGGTGCCCGCGTCATCCGGCGGCAAGCTCAAGACGGTCGTGCAGTCGGTGGCGATCTCGCTGTTCCTGGTGCCGCTCGACTCGCTGGTCGGTTCGTGGATCCTGTGGGTGAACTGGGTGGCGATGGCCGCGGCGCTCGTCCTCACGGTGTGGTCGGGCCTGCTCTACGTGCGTGACGCCGTGCGGCTGGCGCGCAGCTGTGGCCGTGGCTCACGTCGGTGTACGAGCTCGCAGCCGGGGACCAGTCGGAGCCCGGGTTCGCAGTGACCGTCTGACCGACCTGTGCAGTGCCGGTCACGGTCGGGACGGCCGTGCCGGTGAACTGCAACGGTCCGGCCGCGGTG
>NZ_WJSP02000148.1 GCF_009720255.1 Agromyces humi
CTCGACACCGACACGTCGCCGTGGTGCGCCTCGACCACGGCCTGCACGATCGCGAGCCCGAGGCCGGTGCTGCCGGCCCGACGCGATCGCGACGAGTCGCCGCGCACGAACCGTTCGAAGAGCGAGCCCACCAGCTCGGGCGGGATGCCGGGCCCGTCGTCCTCGATCGTGAGCACCACGTCGTGCCCGTCGCGACCGAGCGCGGCGACGACGCTCGTGCCCTCGGGCGTGTGCACCCCGGCGTTCGCGAGCAGGTTGGTGACGACCTGTCGCAGGCGCGGCTCGTCACCCACGACGACGGTCGCGGCATCCGGCAACCGCACCTCCCAGTCGTGATCGGGTCCGGCGGCCTGCGCATCCCCGACCGCCTCGACGACGACGCGACCGAGGTCGACGGGCCGGGCGGCGAGCTCACGACCTTCGTCGAGGCGGGCGAGCAGCAGCAGGTCCTCGACCAGCTCGGTCATGCGCACCGACTCGGACTCGATGCGCCCGATCGCATGCGTCACGTCGGGCGGCAGCTCGCCGCCGTGCAGGCGGGTCAGTTCGGCGTAGCCGCGGATCGAGGCGAGCGGCGTGCGCAGCTCGTGGCTGGCATCGGCGACGAAGCGGCGCACCTTCTGCTCGCTCTGCTCGCGTGCGGAGAGGGCGGATGCCACGTGCCCGAGCATGCGGTTGAACGCGGTGCCGAGCCGGCCGACCTCGGTGCCGTCGTCGTCGACCCTGACCCGCTCCGCGAGCGCGACATCACCACGGTCGAGCGGCAGGTTCGACACGCGCTGGGCGGTGGCGGTGACCTGGGCGAGCGGGCTGAGTGCCCGTCGGATCACGGACGAGCCGATGACGAGCGCGAACATCAGGCCGACGATGGCGACGATGGCGATGGTGAGCGCCAGCTGGGTCGTCGAGGCGTTGACCTCGGCGAGCGGCAGTGCCAGGACGATGTTCACCCCCGGCTGCGTCTCGACGGCGAGCGCGCGGTAGTCGCCGAGCACGCCGGCCTCGATGGTGTGGGCGGCTCGATCGGCCGGCACGTCGGCGAGCTCCTGTGCCGCCCCGGGGGCGAGCGTCTGGATCTGGCCGTCGTCGATGACGGCGGCCGTGACCTCATCGCCGATGACGATGCCGCCGAGCGTGCCCTCGGGCTGGCCGGGCACACTGAGGAACGCGCCGACCGTGCGGCCCGGATCGCCGGGGATGCCGGGGCCGGTGGCGTCGTCGGCTCGTGAGGACGCCGCCTTGAGGTTGGCGTCGAGCCGCGCGACCGACGACTCGTGGAACACGGCCACGCTGACCACGCCGACGACGGCGCTCACGGCCACCAGCAGGCCGGTGACGATGAGGAGGAGCCGCCGGTGCAGCGTCCAGGTGAAGCGGCGGCGCGCGGCATCCGTCGTCTCGTGGATCGCCGCTTCCTCGCGCGACGCAGCGGCGTGCCCGGGGTCGCCGGGCCGGGTCATCCGACGGCCTTGAGCATGTAGCCGGCGCCGCGCACGGTGTGGATCATCGGCTCGCGGCCGGCGTCGATCTTCTTGCGCAGGTACGAGATGTAGAGCTCGACGACGGACTCCTTGCCGCCGAAGTCGTACGACCAGACGCGATCGAGGATCTGCGCCTTGGAGAGCACCCGGCGGGGGTTGCGCATGAGGAAGCGCAGCAGCTCGAACTCGGTGGCCGTGAGCTCGATGGGCGTGCCGGCGCGGGCGACCTCGTAGGAGTCTTCGTCGAGCGTGAGGTCGCCGACGGTGAGCACCGGGTCCTTCGCCTGGGCGAGGGTCAGCGTCGAGCGGCGGATGAGTCCGCGAAGCCGCGCCACGACCTCCTCGAGGCTGAACGGCTTCGTGACGTAGTCGTCGCCGCCCGCCGTCAGCCCGGCGATGCGGTCGTCGAGGGAGTCCTTGGCGGTGAGGAAGAGCACGGGCGTCTCGGTGCCGTCGGCGCGCACCCGCTGCAGCACCTCCAGGCCGTCGATGTCGGGGAGCATGATGTCGAGCACGATCGCATCGGGACGGAACTCCCGCGCGACCTTCACGGCGCTGAATCCGTCGCCGGCGGTGCGCACGTCCCAGCCCTCGTAGCGCAGGGCCATCTTCAGCAGCTCGGTCAGCGAGTGCTCGTCGTCGACGACGAGCACGCGCACCATGGAGCCGTCGCCCTTCGTGATGGGGGCGCGGTGCTGGGTCGACGGGACAGTGCTCATGACTCCAGTATCCGCTTCGCCCTATGCGTTTCCTATGACGCAGATGGGCGGATGCCGCAGCCGCGGCTCTCCACCCCCCATAGGCGATTCATCGCCCCGGCAGTGACCGCGCATAGCCCGCGAGCCTAGCGTCGCGACCGGCGTCCTGCCCGGGGCGGCCTCCCCACGACCTCCGAGGAGACCCATGTTCTTCACCTCCCTCCGGCGCGAGCTCGCCGGGCGCCGCAGGCAGACCGCGATCGTCGCCATCGGCATGGCGCTCGCGATCGCGCTCGTCATCATCGTGAACTCCGTGGCGTCGGGGGTGCGCGACGCCCAGGCGTCGGTGCTGCAGTCCGTCTACGGCGTGGGCACGGACCTCACCGTGTCGCAGGAGCCCACTCCGCCCACGGAGGGCGAGGCGGGCGCCGGCCCGGGTCGCTTCGAGTTCGGCGCCGACGACGGCACCGTGTCGGAGGATTCCACGTCGGTCAGCCAGTCGCGGCTGACCGCCGGCTTCGGCTCGACCACCTTCGACGCGTCAGCGCTGGAGACGGTGACCGGGATCGACGGCGTCGCCGCGGCATCCGCTGCCCTGTCACTCACAAACCTGACGTTCTCCGGCGAGATGCCGCAGTTCGCGGCCCGCGACCAGGGCCCGCCGCCCGCCGAGGGCGGCGACACCGCACAGCAGCCGCCGACGGGAGGGTTCGACGGCGCGGGTGGCAGCGCCTTCGACGTCGACAGCTTCACGGTGCTCGGCATCGACCCCGGGGCCGCAGCGGTCGGCCCGCTGTCGTCCGTCGAGCTCGCCGAGGGACGGGGGCTCGAGGCATCCGACGCCGGCCAGGCCGTCGCCGTGCTCGACGCGTCGTACGCGACGAGCGCCGACCTCGCGGTGGGCGACACGATCGACGTGGGGGGTACGGAGTTCGAGGTCGTCGGCACCGTGAGCTCGACGTCGGCGGATGCCGCGACGGCCTCGAACGTGTACCTCCCCCTCGACCTCGCCCAGTCGCTGTCGGGCCTCGACGGGCAGGTCAGCGACATCTACGTGCAGGCCGAGTCGTCGGACGGGATCGCCGCCGTGCAGGCCGACCTCGAGGAGGCCCTGCCCGACGCCTCCGTGTCGACGCAGGCCGACCTCGCGGCCTCGGTGTCGGGCTCGCTCTCGACCGCGTCGACGCTCATCTCGAACCTCGGCCTCTGGCTCTCGCTCGCCGTGCTCGTCGCGGCGTTCCTCATCGCGATCCTCTTCACGATCCAGGGCGTCACCCGACGCACCCGCGAGTTCGGCACGCTGAAGGCCATCGGCTGGTCGAACGGCCGCGTCGTCGGACAGGTGGCGGGCGAGTCGCTCGTGCAAGGCCTCATCGGCGGTGCCGCCGGCCTCGTGCTCGGCCTCGCCGGCATCTGGGTGATCAACCTCATCGCCCCGACGCTCGGCGGCAGCGCCACCACGGGGGCCGTGCCGGGCGGTGCGGTGACCGCGGGTGGAGGCGGCGGCGGGCCGACCGCGGCCGGGCCCTTCGGCGACCGGCTCGCGGATGCCGCGGGCGCCACCACCGAGGTCGTCCTCAACGCGCCCGTCACCATCTCGGTCGTCGCGATCGCCATCGGGCTCGCGGTGCTCGGCGGCCTCCTCGCCGGGGCGATCGGCGGCTGGCGCGCCTCGCGCCTCCGGCCCGCCGAGGCGCTCCGCAGCGTGGCCTGATCGGGACCCCGGACCACCACCGAGCCACCCCCGTCGATCGACACGAACACCACGGAAGGACCAACCATGTACACCCTCGAGCACGTCTCGAAGACCTACTCGCAGTCCAAGCGCCGCGTCACCGCCCTGCAGGATGTGACCCTCTCCATCCCGTCGGGCCAGCTCGTCGCGATCCAGGGCCCGACGGGCGGCGGCAAGTCGACGCTGCTGCAGATGCTCGGCGCGCTCGACCGGCCGACGACGGGGCGCCTGACCCTCGGCGACGCCGAGCTCTCGCACCTGCCCGACCGCAAGCTCGGCGGCATCCGTGCGAGGGAGATCGGCTTCGTCTTCCAGGGCTTCAACCTCATCCCGACGCTGACCGCGCAGGAGAACGTCGAGACGGCCCTCGCCCCCCTCGGCGTCCCAGCCGAGGACCGGCGCCGGCGTGCCGTCGACGCGCTGGCCTCGGTCGGACTCGCCGATCGCGCCGCCCACATGCCGGGCGAGTTGTCGGGCGGCCAGCAGCAGCGCGTGGCGATCGCGCGCGCCCTCGTGAAGGAGCCCGACGTGCTCCTGGCCGACGAGCCGACCGGCAACCTCGACGAGGAGACGCGCGACGAGATCATGGACCTGCTCGAGGGCCTGTGGCGCGACCGTGGCCTCACGCTCGTCATCGTGACGCACGACTCCGCCGTCGCGAGGCGCGCCGAGCGTCGCCTGCACATCAAGCTCGGCATCGTCACCGAGCGCTGAGGTCGAGCACGTCGACCCGGCCACATTCGACCCGAGTCGATGCGGATGCCGCGGACGCGAATCGTCCGTGAAGGCGGCTAGATGACCTCGTTGCGCAGCGCCCACGCGGCCGCTGCGGTGCGGGACGGGACGTCGAGCTTCGTGCGGATGTTCGCGATGTGGCGGTGCACCGTGTGGGTGGAGAGCACGAGCTGCGTCGCGATCTCGGCGTCGGTCCGGCCGAGCGCCACGAGCCTGAGGACCTCCCGCTCGCGATCGGTGAGCTCGGCGCGAGTCGCCGCACGCGGTGCCTGCACAGGGTCGACGGGCACCCCGAGGAACGCGAGCGTCTCGTGCACCACCGCATCGGCATCGCCGCGCCAGGGGAAGTGGTCGTCGCCCTCGAGTGCCACGAAGCGCGCGTTGCGGATGCGGCGCGCGACGTCCTTGCCGAGGGCGAAGGGGATGGCCCGGTCGTTGCGGCGATGCAGCACGAGCGTGGGGGCGAGCACGTCGCCGAGGTGCCCGGTGGAGTCGAAGTCGTACACGGCGCGCAGGGACGCGAGCGCGACCTCGCGCGAAGCCGAGCGCCGCTGGAACTCGACGAACTCGGCGCGCTCGTCAGCCGTCGCACCGGGGAGGAACAGGTCGCCGAGCACGCGGGAGCCGAGGCCCCAGTGCTGCTCGATGATCGACAGCATGGCCTCACGCGCGGCTGGCGGTGCGAGGTCGACACCGCGGGCGTAGGAGCCGTACAGCACGAGGCGGTCCACGCGGTCGGGATGCCGCGCCGCGTACGACGACGCGACGCCGGAGCCCGACGAGGCACCGAAGAGCGAGATCCTGCCCGGTGCCGCCTCGTCCACGAGCGCCTCGAGCGTCGCGAGCTCCTCGTCCAAAGTGCGGGCGGGGAGGCCGCGGCGGTCGGACACGCCGGCGCCAGGGCGGTCGTACCGGATGACGGTGCGGTGCCGGGCCAGCGCGCCCGTGAATCGCCGGAACCTCACGTTCCGCCAGTCGAGCTCGAGGTGGCTCGACCACCAGCCGCCGATGACGAGCGGCGGCCCATCTCCGACGGCCGCCCACGCGATGGACGCCCCGTCGCGCTCTGCGTAGCGGATGACCTGGTCCTCGGCGTCCACGCCCCGAGTCTAGAGAGTGAGGGATGCTCGGACTACCGCGGTCGCACGACAGCCGTCGCGGGCCGCGCGGCATCCTCGAAGACGGGCTGGGCCCGGAGCACGTGCGGCACCGCGTCGCGATGCTCCTGAAGCAGCCGCCGGGCGCCGTCGAGTTCGGACTCGCCGTGGTCACCGAGGAGGATCGGGACGAACTCGCCGGGCAGCAACAGCTCATCGTGCCCGCCGTCGGGCGCGAGGACCGCGCGGAGGATCCCCGCCGCGAGTTGCTCCGCCAACCAGGCGCCGGCGCTCGACTCCGGGATGCCGGCGAGCACGGCGAAGGCCGCAGCATCCACCGGCCCGGATTCGAACAGCACGCGATAGTAGCCGCGCCGGCGGCCGAATGCGATGGACGCCCGTGCTCGTCGCTCGGCGGCGTCAACGGCGTGCACCGCTGCGGCGGCGGCGGTCGTGGTCGTGGTCGTGGTCGTGGTCGTGGTCATGGTCGTGGACATGGTCCTTCCCTGGGGTGCTGCCGTCCGGTCGGACGGGTCGACCCTTCGATTCCACGCCCGGCAGCACCCCCTCGGCATCGCGCGTTCGGGCCACTCCGGAGTGGCCCGTTCGGGCCATCGCCGCCCCGTCCGGGGGGTTCACAGGAACCAGCCCGTAGCGTCGAGGAACGATGACCGAACACGCGAAGCCGTCCCATTCCGCCCAGCGCAACCGCCGTCTCCTGCTCGTCTCCACCGCCGTCCTCGTGACCGGCGGCCTCCTCGCCGGGGGTGTCGCGGTCGCCACCGCCCTCACCTCGGCACCCGACGGCACCGGCGATTCGGCCGCCTCCGGCGCCGATCGGAACGGCGGTTCAGACGAGGCCGGGCTCTCCCCCGCTGAGGACCCGAACGCCGAGCAGCTCGGCGTCGACGACTCCGACGAGGCACTCGCGGCGTACGGTCCCGCGGTCGCCGCCCAGCTCGCGTACGTGCGCGACCACTGGCAGTCGACGGAGGACGACACGTTCGGCTACCTCGACGACAACGACTGCGCGAACTTCGCAAGCCAGTCGCTGCTCACCCGCGGCTGGACCGAGGACGACGAGTGGTGGTACTCGGGCGACGGCGACGGCTACGCCAGCGCCGCGGCGTGGGTCAGCTCGACGGCCCTCATGGAGTACCTCGAGGAGCATCCCGAGCTCGCGACCAAGCTCAGCGACGACCAGCGCGACCAGGTGAAGCCGGGCGACATCGTGCAGTTCGACTGGGACGACTCCGGCGATCGCGATCACACGGGCATCGTCACGGCTGTGATCCCGCGAAGCGACGGCACGATCGCCATCGCCTACGCCGGCCACACGGATGCCACGTGGGACCGCTCGGTCGACTACGCGATCACCGTGCTGCACCCAGGCGGTGCAGCGACGTACTGGAGCATCGCGGAGTAGCCGCCACGCCCGCGCCCGCCGCGGCACTGCACGCGGCACTCCCGCGACTCGCTGGGCGATGCGGCGCAGATCCGTGGAGGGCCTGCCTACGCTCGAAGGGATGCCGACTCCCGAGCAGGCCCGCGTGTTCCGCCGACGCCGTGCCGTCGTGGCGGCCGCCGCCGTGGCGGTGATCGTCGCCGTCGGAGCGACGATCGCGTGGGCCGTCGGGCAGCAGGACTCCGCGGCATCCGGCGTGCCTGCCCTCGACACGTCGGGCCTCAGCCGGCCGGTGGCCGCCCAGCTCGAGTACGCCCATGCCCACTGGGACGACCCCGACGCCGAGCGATTCGGCGTCATCGACGAGAACGACTGCGTGAACTTCACCAGCCAGACCCTCCTCGCCCGCGGCTGGACCACGGATGACGAGTGGTGGTACGACGAGGACGGCGACGCGTACGCGTCATCCGGCGCCTGGATCAGCTCGACCATGCTCAGGGATTACCTCGGGCGGCATCCCGAGCGCGCCACGCCGCTCACCGACGACCAGCGCGACCAGGTGAAGGTCGGCGACATCGTGCAGTTCGACTGGGACGACTCGGGCGACCGCGACCACACCGGCATCATCACGGCCGTCGTGACGGAGGCCGACGGGTCGATCGACCTCGAGTACGCGGGCCATACGGATGCCACGTGGAACCGCTCGGTCGAGTGGTCGATCACCGAGCAGCACCCGCACGGCGTGGCGTACTACTGGAGCATCCCGGAGTAGTCGGCGCCGAGCAGTGCCGGCCCGCCGGCGACCCAGGCGATGAGCAGGGCGAGGACGACGACGTTGAGCAGCACCGTCGTCCAGAACGCCCGTCGGAACGTGCGCTTGCGCGTCTTGTGGCGGAACACCTGCTGCGCGACGAGGGCACCCGGCCAGCCGCCGACGAGTCCGAGCGCGAGCAGCGTGCGCTCGGACACGCGCGGCGCCGCACGGCGCGCGGCCGACTTGTCGGCGCCGTAGACGACGAACGCGACGACACTGGCCGCCCCGTACCAGGCCCCGAGCCACCACGGCAGGTCGTAGGCGGCGACGGCGAGCGCGAGCGCCCCCGCGAACACGACGAGCACCGTCCAACTGAGTGACGCGGGCAGCGGGCGGGACAGGTCGCGGTCGGGTCGGGCTGCGGCAGGTCGGGCAGCGAAAGGTTTGGAGGCGGAGGGTTTGGAGGCGGATGCCGCGACGGTTGCCATCGGCGATCTCGTCGTTGACCTGGCAGCGAAGACGATCCGGTCGAGTGCCCGCGACGGCGAGCCCTCGGTCTCCGTTCACCTG
>NZ_WJSP02000149.1 GCF_009720255.1 Agromyces humi
CGGGCGGCACGGGAGCTCGAACGCGACGGGCGCGCCGTGCTCGCCGCCGTGGCCGACCATCGGCCGCCCGGACCCGACCTCGACGGCGTGACCGCCTACCGTGAGGCGAGTGACATGATCGCCGCGGAGGGGCTCGATGTCGTGGTGCTGTGCACCCCCATGCACACCCACCTTCCGCTCGCCGAGCAGGCGCTGCTGCACGGGGCCCACGTGCTGCTCGAGAAGCCGCCGACCCCGACGCTCAACGAGTTCCACCGCCTGCTCGCGGCGAGCGAGGCGACGGGGCGGGCGGTGCAGCTCGGTTTCCAGAGCCTCGGCTCGGCGGCCGTGCCCGCGATGCGCGACCTCGTCGCCGCGGGCGCCGTCGGCGACCCGGTGCGCTACGGCGCGCTCGCCACCTGGGTGCGGAACGTCGACTACTGGCGGCGGGCCCCATGGGCCGGTCGGAGCACGCTCGATGGCGTGCCCGTGGTCGACGGCGCCGTCACGAACCCGCTCGCCCACGCGGTGGCCACCGGGCTCTCGGTCGCCGGCGCCACCCGAGAGGAGGACGTCGCCGACGTGCGGCTCGACCTGTACCGCGCGAACGACATCGAGGTCGACGACACCTCATCGCTCGTGATCGACCTGGCCGAGGGCGGCCCAGGTGGCGCCAGCGACCCCGCCGGCGCGACGCTCGCCTGCGCGCTCAGCCTCACCGCGCCGCGGCGGAGCGAGCCGTGCATCATCGTCGACGGCACGGCCGGCCGCCTGGTGCTCTGGTACACGCTCGACGTCATCCAGCTCATCGAACCGGGTTCCGACGTGCCGGTCACCAGCCACCATCCCCGCACGGGACTCCTCGCGAACCTCGTCGACCACGTCGTCGACGGCGCCCCGCTGCTCGTGCCCGCGACAACCACCGGCGCGTTCATGCGCGTGCTCGAAGCGGTGCGCGCGAGCGGGCCACCGACCCCGATCGACGCACGGCACGTGGACCGCGTCACCGACGACGAGGGCACGCACCTCGTCGTGCGGGACCTCGAGCACTGGAGCGCCCGGGTCGTGGCCGAGGGCCGCACCTTCGCCGAGGTCGGCGCGCCGTGGAGCCGTGCGGGCTGAGGTCAGGCGTCGACTCAGGGTCAGCCCGGTGGTCGCCTCATGATCGGCGTCGTAGCGTCCCATCGGGCGACCTGCGGTACCGATCCGGACCGTGCGGGCCCAGCACCGATGAAGGAGGGCACCATGACCACCGAAACCGCTGCCGCCTCGACCGCGGCACTCAGCCTCGCCGACGGGATCACGCTGCAGAGGATCGCCCGCGCGGGCGGTTACGCGGGTCCGAACGACGGCGTCCCCGGGCCCAACACCTGGAAGGGCCTCCAGCAGACCGGCAAGGGCTACGGCTACGCCGGGCACCTCGACGGCGATCCGGGCCCGGCCACCTGGGATGCCCTCCAGCGACTCGCCGCCAAGGGCGGATACACGGGTCCGAACGACGGCGTCATGGGACCCGCGTCGTGGAAGGGGGTGCAGACCGTGCTCACGGGCTTCGGCTATGCCGGCCCCATCGACGGCGTCCCCGGAGCCGACACCTGGCGGGCGCTCCAGGTCCTCGCCCGCATCGGCGGCTACTTCGGCCCGTACGACGGCGTCCTCGGGCCGAACTCCTGGAAGGGCGTGCAGACCGTGCTGACGGGCGCCGGGTACGCCGGCCCCATCGACGGCGTCGCCGGACCGAACACCTGGAAGGCGCTGCAGCGCATCGCGCAGCGCGGCGGGTACGCCGGGCCGATCGACGGCGTGCCGGGTCCGAACACGTACGCCGGGCTCGCCGCACTCCTCGTTCGCAGCGAGCACGACTGACTGACCTGTATGGACGACGGATGCCCCGTGGCTCGCGATGAGCCACGGGGCATCCGTGTGTTCAGGTGACGCGGGTCACCTCAAGCGGGAAGCGCTCGAGCGAGCGCGACCACTTACTTGAGGGTGACGGTCGCGCCGGCCTCCTCGAGGGCGGCCTTCGCCTTGTCGGCGGTCTCCTTGTTCGCGCCCTCGAGCACGGCCTTGGGAGCACCGTCGACGACGGCCTTGGCCTCGCCGAGGCCGAGCGAGGTGAGCTCGCGGACGACCTTGATGACCTGGATCTTCTTCTCGCCGGCAGCCTCGAGGACGACGTCGAAGGAGTCCTTCTCCTCGACCTCTTCAGCAGCAGCGCCGCCGCCAGCGGCAGCGGGGCCGGCAACGGCGACCGGAGCGGCCGCGGTGACCTCGAAGGTCTCCTCGAACGCCTTGACGAACTCCGAGAGCTCGATGAGGGTCAGGCCCTTGAACTGCTCGAGCAGCTCTTCAGTGGACAGCTTCGCCATGATTTTTCTCCTTAGATTCTTGGTTACTCACCGCTTGAGAGGCTCGCGCCTACGCAGCGGACTCCTGCTTCTCACGCAGCGCGTCGACCGTGCGAACGGCCTTCGACAGCGGTGCGTTGAACAGATATGCGGCTCCGAACAGCGAGGCCTTGAAGGCACCGGCGAGCTTCGCCAGCAGCACTTCACGGGACTCGAGGTCGGCGAGCTTGCCTACCTCTTCGGCGGTCAGGGGCTTGCCATCGAAATAGCCGCCCTTGACCACGAGGAGGGGGTTCGCCTTGGCGAAGTCACGCAGGGCCTTCGCGACGGCGACCGGGTCACCGTGCACGAATGCGATCGCGGAGGGACCGGCGAGCTCGTCGTCGAACGACGAGATGCCGGCGTTGTTCGCCGCGATCTTGGTCAGCGTGTTCTTCACCACGGCGTAGCTCGCGTCCTCACTGATGGACTTGCGCAGCGTCTTGAGCTGAGCAACAGTGAGGCCGCGGTATTCGGTCAGCAGAACGGCGGTCGAGCTCTCGAACAGGTTCGTGAGTTCGGCAACCGAGGCTTCCTTGTTCGCCATGGCCACTCCTTGTGAATTCAACGCGCACCGCGGAAGCGGTGCACGGCCTGGGAGCGCTGGCGGTTCTGATGAACAGGTCTGAGTGTCGAACAAAAGAAAAGAGCTCCGGCGCAGTTGCGCGGAGCTCGGCCCGGATGAACGGGAGGTCTTCGTCACACCTGCGCGGGCACTTGCTTTCGCAAGACTTCGGTCGCTCCACCAGGTGAATGAACACACGGCAGCACGACAACCAGCGGTCTTCGGCTCCGACAAGGCTAACGGATGCCGCGCGCTCCGCCAAATCGGGGCGGCCGGGCTCATCGCCAACCGTCCGCGGCCCCGGGCGTCCGATGTCCGAGCGACCTACCATGATGGTGCTTCAGTGCATCCCCCGATGCGGCGCGCCCCTCGCGAATCGAGACTGTGCCCACCGCGGGCGTCGTGCCGCGATCAGCGAGGCATCCCGTCGGCGCCCTTGAGCGAAGGAACCGATCATGAACACTGACAGCGCCGACGGACGGGTCCCCGAGGGCCCCACCGGCCGGCAGATCATCACGTTCGCCCCGGTGGACGAGGCGACGGCGACGCGGGAGCTCCGCGACGTCGCGGGCCTCGACGTCGGCAGGGCTCGCGGCCTCGATGACCCGGCGGCGGTGGCGACGGGTGACGTGTACCTCGAGGAGCTCAGGATCGCGATCGTCGACTCCGTGCCCGACCAGCTGGGTGCGCTCTCGCGCGCGGTCCGCGACCCCCAGAGCCCGATCCTCGCGGTGGAGCCCGAGGTCTACGTGTATCCGTTCGACAGCATCGAGGCCGCACCGACGGCGACGGCGCACGCAGCCGCCGAGGCGGACGACGAGGAGGTCGATGCGGCCGAGACGTACGCCGACACCGACACCTACGCCTGGGGCCTCAAGGCCGTGCACGCGGTGCCGCCGATCCTGGCGACCGCACCGTGGGCGGGGTCGGGGATCAGGATCGCCGTGCTCGACACGGGCATCGATCTGGGGCACCCCGACTTCGCGGGTCGCGTGATCGCCGCCCAGTCCTTCATCCCCGGGCAGCCGGTGCAGGACGGCCACTCGCACGGCACGCACTGCGCCGGCACCGCGGCCGGACCGAAGACGCCGCCGGGAACGAAACGGCGGTACGGCGTCGCACACGGCTCCCGGCTCCTGGTGGGCAAGGTGCTCAGTGATTCGGGCAGCGGGACCAGCGGCCAGATCCTCGCCGGCATCGACTGGGCCATCCAGCAGGGCGCTCACGTGATCTCGATGTCGCTGGGCTCGGCCGTCGCCGTGGGCCAGACCTATTACACCTACTACGAGCAGGCGGCGACCGCAGCGCTGAACGCCGGCTCGCTCATCGTGGCTGCGGCGGGGAACAGCGGATGGGCACCGGTGGGCGCGCCGGCCAACAGCCCGTCGGTCCTCGCGGTGGCGGCCCTGGATCAGGCGCTCCAACGGGCGCCGTTCTCGTGCGTCGGCCTGAACGGCAACGGCGGCGAGGTGAACATCGCGGCGCCCGGCGTCGCGACCTACTCCTCGGTGCCCGTGTCGAAGGGCTCGTACGGCTTCAAGAGCGGCACGAGCATGGCGACCCCCCACGTGGCGGGCGTCGCTGCCACCCTGGCACGCAAGACCGGCCTGCGCGGGCGGGCCCTCTGGCAGGAGCTCGTGCGCACGGCGGTGGCGCTCCCCCTCTCCGCGCAGGAGGTCGGCGCGGGCCTCGCGGTCGTGCCGACCCGTCGGCGGCCCATCTGGGACTACCAGCCGATCCCGTGGCGGCCCGGTCCGGTCATCGACCCGGGCCCGCTCGAGCCGAACCGGATCCCGTAGGAGGGCGACGATGCCCGAGCCGGCAGCGCCGGGGGGCGACCGCGTGCACGTCACCGTGACGGGCCGCGGCATACGCGACGCACTCGGCGACCTCCGAGACGCCGGGCTGGAGGTGGACGAGACGCTCGACGGCCTCGGCATCGTCACGGGCCGCGCCGCCCCCGACGCCGTCGCGCGGATCCGCGACCTTCCGGGAGTGACCGTCGAGCCGGAGGTCGACGTGCACCTGCCGCCGCCCGATGCGCCGCTGGAGTAGCGTCCGTCCTCCGTCGGGGGGTCGCGGTAGACCGGAGTAATGGAGATCACACACCTGAACCCCGAGTCGCTCTTCACCAATCCCGCGTTCAGCCAGGGAGTGCTCGTTTGTGGCGCGTCCGACCTGCTGTACGTCGGCGGCCAGAACGCCACGGACGCCTCGGGGGCCATCATCGACGGCGGGCTCGGGGCACAGACCGAGCAGGCCTTGAGGAACGTGCTCGCGGTGCTCGCGGAGGCCGGCGCCGACCAGTCGAATGTGGTGCGCCTGGCGGTGTACCTCGTCGACGGCGAGTCGGTCGACGAGGGGTACGCCGCGTCGGCGAAGGTCTGGGGCATGCACCCCACGGCCCTCACCGTGCTCGTCGTGCCGCGCCTCGGGCGGCCTGACGCGCTGGTCGAGATCGAGGCGGTCGCCGTCCTCGAATGAGTGCCGCAGGGGCCACCCGATCGGGAATAGTTGACCGACGTCCAAGGTTGACTTAGTGCAACTACTTATATATAGTTGCTAAATATCAACTTTGTAGCGCCCGCCTCCCACCAGGCGGAGTGCTTCGCACGACGTAAGGATCACCGTGACTTCTGTGGCAGACAAGCCCGCGACCGGGGCCGTTCCGGCCGCTCCGGCGCAACGCACCCCCCGGGAGGTGCTCATCGCCATCTCCGGCCTCGTCGTGGCGATGTTCGTCGCCGTCATCTCCGGCACCGTCGTCTCGACCTCGATGCCGCTCATCATCGCCGACCTCGGCGGCGACCAGACCGCCTACACCTGGGTCATCACCGCGAGCCTGCTCGCCATGGCCGTCTCGACCCCGATCTGGGGCAAGCTCGCCGACCTGGTGAACCGCAAGGTGCTGCTCATGACGGCGATCGGCCTGTTCGTCGTCGGCACGGCCATCGCGGGCTTCGCCCAGGACACCACGACCCTCATCGCCGTGCGCGTGATCCAGGGCCTCGGCGCCGGCGGCCTCATGTCGCTCGTCATGATCCTCATCGCCGTCATCATCTCGCCGCGTGAGCGCGGCAAGTACATGGGCCTGGTCGGCGGCATCATGGCCGTCGCCACCATCGGCGGCCCGCTGCTCGGCGGCGTCGTGACCGACGCCTGGGGCTGGCGCGCCAACTTCTTCCTGCCGGTCCCGCTCGCGATCATCGCGCTCATCGTCATCCAGCGCACCCTGCACCTGCCGCCCATGCCGAAGCGCGCGGTGAAGATCGACTACGTCGGCATCGCGCTGCTCTCGGTCGGCGTCTCGCTGCTGCTCATCTGGGTCTCGCTCGGCGGCAGCCAGTTCGAGTGGGACTCGATGACGAGCTTCGTCATGATCGGCATCTCCGCCGCGGCCGTCATCGGCTTCATCGTCACCGAGTTCTTCGTGCCCGAGCCGATCGTCCCGATGACGCTCTTCAAGAACCGCACCTTCACGCTCGCCGTCATCGCCTCGGTCTCGATCGGCGTCGCGATGTTCGCGACCAGCGTCTTCCTGGCGCAGTACTTCCAGCTCGCGCGCGGCGCCTCGCCGACGGAGTCGGGCCTCATGACGATCCCGATGATCGTCGGCCAGATGGGCGCTTCGATCCTCATCGGCGCACTCATCAGCAAGTTCGGCAAGTGGAAGCGCTTCATGCTCCTCGGCTCGCTGCTCGTCGTCGCCGGCAGCTACCTCATGACGACGCTGAGCTACGACACCGACTACCTCTGGGTCAGCGTCTACATGGTCGTGCTCGGCGCCGGCCTCGGCATGGTCATGCAGAACCTCACGCTCGTCGTGCAGAACGACACCCCCGCTTCGCAGCTGGGTGCCGCGAGCTCGAACGTGAACTTCTTCCGCACGATCGCGGGCACCATCGGCGTGACCATCATGGGTTCGCTGCTGGCCACCCAGGTCACCACGCACATCACGTCGGGCCTGAAGAGCTACACGCCGACCTCGCCCGAGGACGTCGAAGCCCTGAAGGGCCTCGCCGGCGGTGGCATCCCCCACGTCTCCGAGCTGCCCGACGGCATCCGCGTCATCATCGAGAACGCCTACGGCAGTGGCATCGCCGACGTCTTCTGGATCGCCGTGCCGCTCGCGGTGCTCAGCGTGATCGCCATCGCCTTCCTGCCGAACAAGGCGCTCTCGACGAAGACCTCCGCCGAGCAGCTGAAGGAGGAGTTCGAGCAGGTCGCGATCGACCTGGCCGAAGCCGAGATCGGTGCGCCCGTCACCTCCTCCATGCAGATCGTGGAGGAGGACGCCGAGGCCGAGCGTGCGGCGAAGACCGCGAAGACCTCCGCCGAGTCCGCCCGCTGACATGACACTCACGATCGAGGTTCCCGACCGTACCGACGAGGCCATCGCCGACGTCGAGGAGCAGTTGAGCATGCTGTTCAGCCGCATCCGCACGGTCTGGAAGGAGTCGGCCGAGCAGGTCCATCCCGACCTGCAGCCGGCGGGCTACAAGCTCATCTCCGCGATCACTCGGCTGGGCACGACGAACGCGCACGTCCTGGCCGACATGTTCGACATGGACAAGTCCGTCGTGAGCCGTCAGATCCGCATGCTCGAGGAGCTCGGTCTCGTCGAGACCCGTCCCGATGAGACCGACGGCCGCGTGCGCGGGCTGGTGGCCACGCCGAACGCCCTCGAGGCGGTGCACGGCGTGCGCGACCGCAACCAGCAGCGACTGCGCGACGTGCTCGCCGGCCATCCCGAGTCCGAGCTGCGGAGCTTCGCGAACCTGCTGCGGAGCATCGGCGACGCCTGACGTCGGCGCCTGGCACCCGATCGCCCGTGTCGATCGCGATGAAGGCCCGCCCTCCCACACGGAGGACGGGCCTTCGCTCGCGACAGCGGCGCTCCCGCCGAATAGGATCACCCGCATGACCCCCACCGCCGCGCCACGCACCCGGACGGCCACCGACGACGAGATCGCCTCGGTCGAGGAGCAGCTCCGGCGGCTCTTCGGGCGCGTGCGGCTCGTCTGGAAGGAGGCGGCCGCCGCGGTGCACCCCGACCTCCAGCCGGTCGGCTACAAGATCCTGTCCGCGCTCGTGCACCGCGGACGCATGCACGCCGGCGCGATCGCCGAGGTCTTCGAGATCGACAAGAGCGTCGTGAGCCGCCAGGTGAAGCACCTCGAGTCGCTCGGGCTCGCCAAGGTCGTCGCAGATCCCGACGACGGGCGGGCGCGCTTCATCGAGGCGACGCCCGAGGCGATCGCGAGCGTCGACCAGAAGGGCTCGCGGATGCAGCAGCGGCTCTACGCGCGGCTGCGCACGTGGTCGGGCGACGACGTCGACACGCTGGCCACCCTCCTCGGGCGGCTCAGCAGCGAGGTCGTCGAGGCGGACGGCACTGACGCGGACGGCACCCAGGCGGACGGCACCGCGAGCACACGGCCCGAGGGTGACATGTCGTTGGCGAGCAACGGCACCGTCGTCGGCTCCCCCGGCCGAAGGTAGGCGATGTCCTTGACCGCGACGGGAGCCGGGGGCTCGCTGGG
>NZ_WJSP02000015.1 GCF_009720255.1 Agromyces humi
TCGGCGGTCGGCCCGGCCACGCCCGACTCGCCGCCGTTGCGGCCTGAGAAGACGTAGGACACCGTCGCCGTGGACACGCCCGCGAGCTCGGCGACCATGCGCAGGGTCGGGCGCCGCCTGGGCGCCGCGTGCCGTTCCTCGTGCTCGTTCGCCTGCGTCACCCGCGTCATCCCTTCGTCCCGGAGAACGCGATGCCCTGGATGAACTGCTTCTGCAGGACCATGAACGTGATCAGCATCGGCAACGTCGCGAGCAGCGCGCCGGCCATGAGCACAGGGTAATCAGTGCCGTGCAGGCCGACGAGTTGCGACAGGCCCACCGAGAGCGGCATCTTCTCGGGGTCGGTCGTGACCACGAGCGGCCACAGCAGGTCGTTCCACGACCACAGCACCGTGAACACCGTGAGCGCGATGATGCCCGGCTTGGCGAGCGGCACCATGATGCGCCAGAAGGTCTGCCACGGGTTGGCTCCGTCGATGCGCGCGGCCTCCTCGAGCTCGGCCGGCATCGACATGAAGAACTGCCGCATCAGGAACGTGCCGAACGCGCTGAAGATGCCGGGCACGATGAGCGCCTGCAGGGTGTTCAGCCAGCCGAGCGACTGGATGATCTCGTACTGCGGCAGCAGGTACAGCTGCGACGGCACCATGAGCACCGAGAGGAACACGACGAACACGACGTTGCGCCCGCGGAACGGGATGCGCGCGAACGCGTAGCCCGCCATGGTGCAGAGCACGACCTGGCCGACGGTGCGCCCGATGGTGAGCACCACCGAGTTCAGGAACATCTGCCCGAACGGCATCGAGTCGAAGACCTCGGCGAAGTTCGTGAACACCCACGGGTCGGGGATGATCACGGGCGGCACCTGCACCGAGTCCTGGAACGTCTTGAACGCGGTGAGGGTCTGCCAGACGAACGGGAACACCATCACCACGGCGCCGGCGGCGAGCAGCAGGTGCACGATCCAGTGGCCGCGGTTGCGGCGCCCGGTGCGGGCAGCGGATGCCTCGAGCCGGCGTGCGCCCGCGGCATCCGAGCCGGTCATGGCCCTGGTGTCGAGCGAGAGGTCACTCATAGTGCACCCACTTCTTCTGCAGCCGGAACTGCACGACGGTCAGCACGAGGATGATCAGCAGCAGCAGGAACGCGATCGCGGCCGCGTAGCCGCGTTGGTTGTCGAGGAAGCCGGCCTCGTAGAAGAGGTAGACGATCGTGCGGGTGTTCGGCATCGCGGGGTTGTTGCGGCCCAGCATCATGTAGACGAGGTCGAAGACCTGCAGCGCGCCGATCACGCCGATGACGCTCACGAAGAAGATGCTCGGCGACAGCATCGGGATCGTGATCGAGAAGAACTTGCGGATCGGGCCCGCGCCGTCGAGGTCGGCCGCCTCCATGAGCGTGTCGGGGATGCCCTGCAGCCCGGCGAGGAAGATCACGATGCTCGTGCCGAGTCCGGCCCAGATGCCGACGACGGCGATGGCGACGAGCGCGGTGCCCGGGTCGGTGAGCCAACTGCGGCCCTCGATGCCGACGACGCCGAGCACCTCGTTGAGGACGCCGTAGTCGCCGTTGTAGATCATGCGCCACACGAGCGCGATCGCGGCCGGCATGGTCACGACCGGGATGAAGTAGAGGGTGCGGTACACGCCGCGCCCACGGAGCCCGGTGGTGTTGAGCAGCGCGGCGATGGCCACGGCGATCGGGATGCCGACGAGCGTGATGAGCGTGTAGACCGCGGTGTTGCGGAGCGCTCCGAGGAGCTCGGGGTCCTGCAGCAGGGCGACGTAGTTGTCGAAGCCGACGAACGTGGTGCCGCCGAACGGGCCCGACTCGGTGAACGAGAGGATGAGCGTGCGCACGGTGGGCCAGAGGTAGAACGCCAGGAGCCCGACGGCGGTGGGCCCGATGAAGAGCAGGGCCCACCAACCCGACTGGCGGGGGCCGCGGCCGGTGCGACCGGGACCGTCGCCCCGTCGGCGGGGGCGGGGGGCGGCGTCTCCCGGCCGCCCCCCGTCCAGCTCGGCGATCGGCGCCGCGGTGCGCTGCGCGATCAGGTCGGTCATGGTGCTACTCCGACTCCGCGTCGAGGGCGGCCTGCATCTCGTCGGCGAGCTGCGCGAGGCCGTCCTCGGGCGTCAGCGTGCCCGCCCAGACCTGCGAGAGGATCTCGCTCTCGATCGCGTTCCACGCGGCCGTGTTCTTCGACACCGGGTAGGGCACGGCCGTCTCGAGCGCGTCGATGTACACCTGCAGGTCGTACTGCGGCAGCGCGTCGACCCAGGCCTGCTGGGTGCCGTTGAACGCGGGGATCACGGTGCCGGTCTCGGCTTGGATCTTCGCAGCCTGCTCACCGCTCGCGAACGCGGCGAACTCCTTGGCGATCTCGAGCTCGTCGCTCTTCGCGTTGGCGACGTTGCCGATGCCGTGGATGACGCTCTGGTTGCCCTCGGGCCCGGCGGCGAGCGGCGCGACGTTCACCTTCTCGGCGATGTCGGGGTTCTCCGCGTAGGCGACGGCCGCCCACGACCCGTTCTGGAACATGGCCGCCTTGCCCGAGAGGAAGAAGTCCTCGGCGCTCGTGTCGGTCATCTGCTGGGCGGTCGGCGACGAGCCGGCCTCGATGAGGTCGGTCCAGAGGGTGATGCCCTCGAGCGCCTCGGGGCTGCCGTACCCGGTCTCGGTGCCGTCGGCGCTGACGACCTCGCCGCCGGCCTGGGCGATCGAGTCGTAGTAGTTCTCCTGCCCGTACTGGGTGGCGGCGATGCCGTACACCCCGGCGGCCGGGTCGGTGAGCTTCGCGGCGGCGGCCTTCAGGTCGTCCCAGGTCCAGTCGGCGCTGGGGTACTCGACGCCGGCCGCGTCGAAGAGCTCGGTGTTGTACCAGAGCGCGACGGTGTCGAAGTCCTTCGGCGCCCCGTAGAGCGAGCCGTCGTAGGTGTAGAGGTCGATGAGGCCCTGCGGGTAGTCGGATGCCGCGATGCCCTCGTCGTCGAGGGGCGCGAGCACGCCGTTCGAGGCGTACAGCTGGAAGTTGGGGCCGTTCATCCAGAACACGTCTGGGCCGGCCCCGCCCGAGACCGCGGTCTGGAGCTTCGTGAAGTACTCCTTGTAGGGCGTGAGCTGGATGTCGATGGTGACGTTCGGGTGCTCCTCCGTGAACGCCGCGGCGATCTCCTCCATCGCCGGTTGCTGGTTCTGGTCCCAGATGGCGTAGTCGATCGTCACGTCGCCGCCGTCATCGCCGGCGGCGCTGCCGGACGCACAGGCGCTGAATGCGAGCAGGGCGGCGGCCGATGCGGCCAGGGCCGCGACGGTGCGGCCCGGTCTGGTGGATCGGAGCATGCGTTTCTCCTTCGAAGTTGCTGTCGGGGGTCTGCGGGCGCCTGCGGCACCGTGCGGAGGAACGATCTGTTAATCGTTTAGCACGAGAAGATAACCCGCCCTCGACGTGTCGCGCAAGCGCCGGACACGCCGGATTTCCAGGCGCGCCGGTCAGCGGTTGCGATCATCCCGCGTGATCGATATGGTTCTCAGATCGGCGGAATCGAATCGATTCGACCCCGTCGCCGAGCCGCCCACGACGAAGCAGAGCAGATGACCGGAACCCCGCGTGAGAGCGTGACCACCGACCGCACGCGGCGCGAACTGGTCGCGTGGCGCAATGCGATCTTCACGATCTTCTTCCTCTCGGGGCTCAGCCTCGCCAGCTGGGTGGCCCGCCTCCCGGCGATCCGCGACGAGGTCGGACTCAGCACCCAGGGGGTCGGGCTCGTCATCCTGTCGGGCTCGGTCGCCTCGATCCTCGGCCTCGTCGCCGCACCGTGGCTCATGGCCCGGTTCGGCACGCGACTCGGCATGGCCGGCGTGCTCACCATCGTGGCGGTCGGCCTGGTCTTCGTCGGCGTCGGGGGCTCGCTCCTGCCCTCGGTGACGCTCATCGTCATCGGCCTCGCGCTGTTCGGGTTCGGCAACGGCACCGTCGACGTGATGATGAACGTCGAGGGCGCCGAGGCCGAACGGGAGCTCGGCAAGACGCTCATGCCGCTCATGCACGCGTTCTTCAGCTTCGGCACCGTCGCCGGCGCCGGTGCCGCCGCCGCGGCATCCGCCCTCGGCATCCCGGTCGTCTTCCACCTCGGGGTCATGGCCGTGCTCGTCACCGTGACGGTGCTCATCGCCGTGCGGTTCGTGCCCGTGCGCGAGGAGCTCGGCGACGACCCGCACACCGATGCGCCGCGCGTGCCGTGGACGCAGCGGCTGCGCGACAGCCTCGCCGTGTGGGCCGACCCGCGGCTGCTGCTCATCGGCGTGGTCGTGCTCGGCATGTCCTTCGCCGAGGGCAGCGCCAACGACTGGCTCGCCCTCGCCGTCGTCGACGGGCACGGCTACGACGCCACCATCGGCGCCGCCGTCTTCGCCGTCTTCACCATCGCCATGACCGGCGCCCGCGTGCTCGGCGGCCCCGTGATCGACCGCTTCGGCCGCGTGCGGATGCTGCAGGTGCTCGCCGTCGTCGGCGTGATCGGCCTGAGCCTCTTCATCTTCGGCACCGAGCCGTGGATGCTCATCGTCGGCACGGTGCTCTGGGGCATCGGCGCTGCGCTCGGATTCCCCGTCGGCATGTCGGCCGCGGCCGACGTCACCGACCGCCGGCTCGCCGCCTCGCGGGTGAGCGCCGTCGCCATCATCGGCTACTGCGCGTTCCTCGCCGGCCCGCCGCTGCTCGGCTTCCTCGGCGAGCACTACGGCCTCCTCAACGCACTGCTCGTCATCCTCGTGCTCATGCTGATGGCGGGCCTCGCCGCACCTGCCGCCCGCGAGCAGACCGGTCCGCGAGCGCGGCCCAAGGCGTCCGCGGCGCCGTAGCGCAGGGCCCGACGGTGGGCAAGGCCTCTCACGCGAGGCGTGCCGGCCGCGAGAATGCCGCCATGGATGCCGACGACCTGCTCGAAGACCGCCCCGCCGTCCAACACACCCGGCCGCCGGGCGTCGACGACGCCACCGTCGAGGCGCTCGGCAAGCTCTCCGAGGCGCTCGAGACGATCGAGGACGCCCGCGGATCGCTGTACCGGTTCCACCGCCTAACCGGCAAGGCCGATCTCGCGATCGGGGAGGCGGCCGAGCTCTTCCGCGCCGCGGGCCACGACCACGTCGCCGAGCGCCTCGAGCGGGACGTCATGGGTCGGAACGTGCTCGAGGGCCGCTGGACGTTCCAGGTCGTCGAGGAGTACGACGACGGCTACTACGCCGAGGTGCGCGGGGCCGAGCGCGCCGCCAGGGACGAGCTGGTCGGCGGACGCCGGCATCTCTTCGAGGCCGAGATGAAGGAGGACCGCCGCTCGCACGGACGTCGGCATCACGAGGCGCGGCCGCCCGAGGCATCCGCCGGCGCCTGACGCGTACACTCGACGGGTGCGTCTCGTCATCGCCCGCTGCTCCGTCGACTACGCGGGGCGCCTCTCCGCCCACCTGCCGCTCGCGACGCGGCTGCTCATGGTCAAGGGCGACGGCAGCCTGCTCGTGCACTCCGACGGCGGCAGCTACAAGCCCCTCAACTGGATGAGCCCGCCCTGCACGCTCGAGTCGCTCGAGCCCGACGACGACCAGGCAGCCGCGGGGGTCATCGAGCTGTGGAAGGTCACCCACAAGAAGACCGCCGACCAGCTGGTCGTGTCGATCCACGAGGTGCTGCACGACTCCGCGCACGAGCTCGGCATCGATCCCGGCCTCCAGAAGGACGGCGTCGAGGCGCACCTGCAGCAGCTCCTCGCCGAGCAGATCGAGCTGCTCGGCGACGGGCACCGGCTCGTGCGTCGGGAGTACATGACGGCCATCGGCCCGGTCGACATCCTGGCGACGGATGCCTCGGGCGCCTCGGTCGCGGTCGAGCTCAAGCGGCGCGGCGACATCGACGGCGTCGAGCAGCTCACCCGGTACCTCGAGTTGATGAACCGCGATCCCCGACTCGCGCCCGTCACCGGCATCTTCGCCGCGCAGGAGATCAAGCCGCAGGCGCGCACCCTCGCGGAAGACCGCGGCATCCGCTGCGTCGTGCTCGACTACGACGCGATGCGGGGCATCGAGAGCGGCCACGCCCGCCTGTTCTGAACCGGCGCGGCGGCGCGCGAGCCCGGCGCGAACCCCGGCCCGAGCCGCCGCGCGAGCGCCGCGCAAGCCCCTTGTCGCTCCTTCTGGGGGGTGCGACGGTTCTCTTCCTGAGAAACTCTCAGACACCCTCGACATAGGATGACACGGTGACTTCCACGATGCCCATCCAGACCATTGCGCCCACGCGCACCTGGTCGGCCGTGCTGTTCGACCTCGACGGCACGATCGTCGACTCGGCCTCCGACATCACGGCGTCGCTCGCCCACATGTTCACCCAGCTCGGCGTCGACGTGCCGTCCGATGAGGTGCTCCGCTCCTACGTCGGCCCGCCCCTGCTCGACAGCCTGCGGCTGACGGCCGGCTTCGACGACGCCGAGGCGTGGGAGGCGCTCAACGTGTACCGCGAGCACTACGCGCACCGCGTGCTCTGCTCCCCCGTGTTCCCCGGCGTCGCCGGCGTGCTCGAGCGGCTCCACGCCGCGGGCGTGCCGGTCGCGCTCGCCACCTCGAAGCCCGAGTCGATGGCCCGCAAGGTGCTCGACCACGCCGGCCTCAGCCAGTACTTCACCGAGATCACCGGCGCGAGCGACGACGAGGAGCTCAGCACCAAGGCCGAGGTCGTGCGCGAGGCGCTCCGCCGCCTCGAGTCGCAGGGCGTCGACCTCTCGAACCCCGTCATGGTCGGCGACCGCGGCTACGACACCCTCGGCGCTGCCGCGAACGGCGTGCCGACGATCATGGTCGAGTGGGGCTACGGCTCCCCCGCCGAGGCGGGCGACGCCATGGCGGTCGTGCACTCGGCCGACCAGCTCCGGTCGCTGCTGCTCGGCTGAGGCTCTGCGGGCCCCCCGCGGTCCCAGCCTCGGGCCTTCGGATCAGGAGCCGCCCGCGGCCTTCGGCACCACGTCGACGGTGAACGTCACGCTGTCGCCGGTCTCGCCGTTGTCGAGCGTCACGCCAGTCTCGCCGACCGCCGTCGCCGTGAGGCCCGGGTTGAACTGCGCGCTGCCGTCATCGCGCCCGGGCACGAACTCGACCACGTCGGGATCGTCGATCTCGGCCGTCCACGCGGCATACGTGTCGTCGTCGCCGGTGAGGTCGATCGTGCCGCCTTCGGTCACCTCGACCGTCGTGCCGTCCACCTCGCCGAGGTCGACGATCACGGGCGGCAGCGCCGATGACCCTCCGGTGCCACCCGACGAGCAGCCGGCGAGCGCGAGCGCGCCGACGGCGATCGAGATCAGCAGCATCGCGGATGCCGCGGGCCGCCGCCCTGCGTCTCGAACCAGGATTCCGCCCATCCGAACCACCCCCGCGACCGATCGTACGCCGCGACCGGCCGAGCGGCTGGGAGTCGCGACCGGCGGACGGGGGGATGCCGGGGGCACGCGCCACGCGGCATCCGCCCGGTTACTGGATGAACCGCTGCACGAATGCCAGCGCCTCGTCTGCGACCTCGCGCCACCCCGAGTCGATGGTGAGCGAGTGCCCGCGGTTGGGGATCGTGATCTCCTCGGTCGTGCCCGGGTTCTTCGACTGGATCCTGTAGCTCGCGTCGGTGATGGCCGGCGGCACCGTGTGGTCCTGCTCGCCCCCGATGATGAGCATCGGGCCGCGCTCGGGATTCTTCGAGTCGACCGTGGTCTCGCCGCCGAACGGATTGAAGTTCGCGAACGCGGCCTGGAAGAGCGGAGCGCCGGCGGCAGGCACGTGCAGGGTCTCGTAGAGACGCCTCGCCTCGGACTCATCGAGGGCGTTCGCCCAGCCGTACTGGAACTGCTCGAACGTGAGCGCCACCCCTCGCTTGGCGTTCGCGGGATTCGAGAGCACGGGTGCCGCGGACTTGAGGGCGGACGCGGGCAGCGGCAGCACGCCCTTGAACGGCGCGTTGTCGATCGAGACCGTCGCGGCGGCGACGCCCTCGCCGGCGATCTTCTGGGCGATGAGGCCGCCGAACGAGTGCCCGATCACGACGGGCGCCTGGTCGAGCGCCGCGATGGCCTCGAGATAGTGGTCGGTGACCTGCTGCACCATCTTCTTCGCGAAGGCCTCGGGGTGCTCGCGCGCCTCCGCCACCGTGGCCGGGTCGTCGGGCCAGCCGGGCGCGAGCGTGATGAACCCGTTGTCCTCGAAGAAGTCGCGCCACGGCTGCCAGCTGCTCGAGAGCAGCCAGAGTCCGTGCACGAACACGACCGGCGTCAGGTCGGACGCGTTCGCGCGCGCGATCTCCTCACGCTCCCAGTCGGCGAGGGTGGAACCGGTGGACTCGCTCATGTGTTCCTCTCCGGAACCCGCCCCGTGCGCGGTCCCGGCTCAGGGTATGCCCGTCTCTCCGGCCCGGCCACCCCTCGGCCGCACTCTGTAACGGTTCGTTCACAATCGCCCCGGTCACAGAACACGGCCGGCGGATGAATCGTGCGCGGCACGCAACGGACTTGCGTCTCTCTCCACAGATTGCGGAAAGGACTTCCATAGATGCCGCCTGGCAAGGGAGGATGCCGTCTACGTCCGTCTACCAGGCGGGCGTCGTTCGTGCGCCGCGGTCATCCCCCGGCGCATTTGGAGGGAGAAGCATGTTTGGAAACACCACTCGCGCGCGCAGGCGCGTGGTGGCGACGATTCCCGTGCTCGCGCTCGCGGCCGCCGGCTTGGCGACCATGGGCGCGACGGGGGCATCGGCAGCGCCATCGCACGTCTCCGCGCCGGTGATCAGCGACGACGAGTACTACATGAACTACGTCGCGCCGAGAGCCGAAGCGGCGTTCGGCACCGACGATGAGGTCGTCGCCGGATCCGTCGCGAAGCGCACCGCGCCCGAGGTCGTCGCCGAGGCCGAGGCCATCGACGCGAAGTACTCGCAGGGCAACCCGGTGGCCGCGAAGGGACTCGCGCAGCTCGAGGCCCAGTCGGTCGATACCGGCAAGAGCCCCGGGCAGCTCAAGCGCGAGGGGCGTTCCGACAAGGGCAAGCACAAGAACAACCACAAGACGCCCGACTACAAGCAGGCCGAGGAGACGCAGGAGGCGAAGCTCCTCACGATCCTCGTCGAGTTCAACACGAACGCCAACGACGACTTCACGGGCGTGCAGGTGCCGACCGAGTTCGGCTCGACCGAGTGCAAGCCCGGCGAGGTGCAGAACGGGCCGCTGCACAACAACATCCCGAACCCGGCCGACTACGAGCTCGAGGACAACAACTCGATGTGGGTCTCCGACTTCTCGTCGGAGCACTACAACACCATGCTCTTCACCGACAAGGGCATCACGGAGCGCGTGCGCAAGGACCTCCGCGGTCCCGACGGCAAGCCCGGCATCGACATCTCGGGCTACACGATGAAGAACATGTACGAGGAGATGTCGCACGGCGCCTACACCGTGCACGGCTCCGCGACCCCCTGGGTCACGGTGCCCCACTCCGAGGCGTACTACGGTGCGAGCACCTGCTTCCTGAACGACGAGGGCGTCTACGAGGCCGGCGCGATCCAGGACATGCAGGGCCACCCCGACAACCCCATCGGCGCGGGCCAGCTCCCGATCGACGCCGTGACGGCACTGGCGGCGGCGCAGCCCGACTTCCCGTGGGCCGACTACGACATCGAGGACCAGGGCGACCGCGACGGCGACGGCGACTACCTCGAGCCCGACGGCGTGATCGACCACGTCGTGCTCGTGCACGCCGGTGAGGACAAGTCCGGCGGCGGCGGCGCAGAGGGCACCTACGCCATCTGGGCACACTCCTCCGCTGTCGCGGGCGGCGCTGCCATCCCCGGCACCGACCTCAAGCTGTCGAACTACATCGTGCAGCCCGAGGACTCGGGCGTCGGCGTGTTCGCGCACGAGTACGGCCACGACCTCGGCCTGCCCGACCTCTACGACACCTCGAACCAGGGCGACTCCGACGTCGACTTCTGGGACCTGATGTCGTCCGGCTCGCACTCCGGACCGATCTTCCAGTCCATGCCGACCCACATGGGCCTCTGGGACAAGTGGGTGCTCGGCTGGGCCGAGCCGGTCGAGATGAACCCCGGTGAGGCCGCGAAGACCATCACCGTCGGTCAGAGCTCGCGCCCGATCAAGGGCACCGAGGACGGCGTCAAGATCAACCTGCCCGACAAGGTCATCACCATGGCCGAGCCGACCAGCGGCGAGAACATGTGGTACACCGGCTCCGACCAGGACTGGGGCGACATCCGCATCGTCCGCGACCTGGACGTGCCGGTCGACGCGAAGCTCTGGATGCAGAACAACTACGTGATCGAAGAGGACTGGGACTTCGGCTTCGTCGAGGTCTCGACCGACGGCGGCACCACGTGGAACGAGCTGAAGGTCCTCAACGAGGACGGCAGCGAGGCCACGACGCCCGACGGCTACGCCGACCCGAACGGCAACATGGCGACCTTCGGCTCCAGTGAAGGTGCGGCCAAGCAGTACGGCCTCACGGGTTCGTCCGACGGGTGGAAGCACCAGTACGTCGACCTCGCCGCCTACGCGGGCAGCACGGTCAGCCTCCGCCTCCGCCTCGCCACCGACGCCGCCTTCCAGGAGCGCGGCTGGTTCGCCGACGACTTCGACCTGCAGAGCGCGGGCACGACGGTCTGGTCCGACGACGTCGAGAACGGCGAGAACGGCTGGGAGAAGCAGGTCGAGACCTTCGCCGCGTCGACCGGTCCCGGCTGGCGCATCGACAGCGGCACCTCCACCAACGCCCAGTACTACCTGGTCGAGTGGCGCAACTTCGACGGCTTCGACGAGGGACTGAAGTACGGGTACGACACCGTGTACAGCGCCACCGCCGGTGCCTGGAAGGTCGACAAGATCAAGTACAACGCCCCCGGTGCGCTCGTCTGGTACCGCGACACGGGCTACGGCAGCACCAACCACGTCGAGGCCAACGAGACGGCGCTCCCGAGCGCCGGCGCCAAGGGCGGCCTGCTGATCGTCGACAGCCACTTCGACCCGCTGCGCCGCACCGGCGAGGCGGCCGAGATCGACCCGACGGCGACCGACAACATGCCCTCGCGTGCTCAGTCGTCGAACGCGGCGTTCGGCCTCACCAAGACGTACCCCTTCACGGAGTGCATCACGGGAGCCGAGCTCACCGACGAGTACTGCACCGACGTCAAGTCCCAGAAGCCGGTGAGCGTCTTCACCGACAACCAGGGCTGGGTGCCCGGCATCGAGATCCGCAACGGTGAGGACCTGTACTACCGCTACCGCAACGGTTCGGTCGTCGTGCCCTCGGTCGGCAACCAGCCGTACACCACGCGGGTCGTCGACGAGAACGGCACGCCGCTGCCCGAGTTCTACGGCGTCGAGATCATGCCCGGCATGACGCTCGGCACCGGCAACCCGGCCGATGCCGGTGTCGGCTACGGCACCGTCGTCGAGGTGAAGAAGGCGGGCAAGAACAACACGTCCGCCCAGATCAAGATCACCCCGCCCGCTGCGGGCTGATCCGATCGCACGACGGCGAGGCGTCGGCTCCTTCGGGAGTCGGCGCCTCGCCGCATTCCGGCGCCGGTGCACTGCCGACGAACCGATGTGCGCTCGTGGTTGCTTGGCAGACGACACTGCTCGTGCAAGGCTGGAGCGCATGACGCATTCGGGGGAACGTCGGGGCAAGGCCATCGCCACGGTCGTGGCGGTGGCCGCATTCGCGGGAGCGGGCGTGCTGCTCTCGAGCGCCGCCATCGCGGCGCCCGGCGACACGATCGGTCCGATCAACCCGGTCGCCCAGCCGCTCGGCAGCCACGCCGCGAACAGCGGATTCCTCGTGTTCGTCGAGGGCGACGTGGAGCTCAACGCCGACGAGGCGGAGGGAACGCTCGCGCTCGGTGGCGACCTCAGCTTCCAGACCTCGTACAACATCGCAGCGGGCGCGGTGCCGCCGGTCACGTTCATCGCCCCAGGCGACGACAGGCCGACCTACCTGTACGTCGGCGGCGGCGTCGACTTCCCGGCCTCTGGCGTCATCCTCAAGGTGCTCAACAACGGGTTCGCGAAGATCGCCGACACGACGACCTACGACGCGTTCTCGGTCGATCAGAACAACGTCGCCGGGCCCTGGCACGTCGTGCCTCCCGGCGGCGCGTACGAGACGCAGCCGCGCATCGAGGGCACCATCACCCAGACGCCGACCTCGATCGAAGCACCGGTGCCCGGCGACCTCATCGACATCGCCGGGGCGTACTCGCTCTACCGCGATACCACGGCAGCACTCAACCGGTGCGCCCCGACGATCGAGTTCGCCAACCGCGACGACGGCGCGCCGCTGACTCCGCCCTACGCCGACGGCACCAACGCGAAGCTGACGCTCGTCGACGGCGAGACGAACGTCGTCACCGTCGCGGCATCCGACCTCGAAGCCATGTCCGAGATCTTCTTCCCGCTGGTGCCCACGCTCGACACGCCGCTGCTCGTCAACGTCACCGGCGACACGTTCAGCGGGCAGATCCCGAACCTGTCCAATCTCACGTCGGGCAGCGCCCCGTTCGTGCTCTGGAACTTCCCCGACGCGACATCGGTGACGGTGACCGGCGGCGCGACCCTCGAGGGCAGCATCTACGCCCCCAACGCCGATCTCAACTGGCAGGTCACCCAGAACATCGAGGGCAACGTGATCGCGAAGTCCTTCATCCACGGTCTCCCCGCCGCACCGACGCCCGGTACGCCGCGCGAGGTGCACAACTTCCCGTTCCTGGCCGAGCTCACGTGCGTGGAGGGCGGCGTACCGACGACGCCGCCCGTCACGACCACGCCACCGGTGACGCCCACCGTGGAGCCGACGCCGACCGCGGACCCGACCCCGACCGCGGACCCGACCCCGACGGTGGATCCGACGCCGACCGATCCGGCGACGGTCGTGCCCGTGCCGCCGAATGGCGATGCCCTGCCCTCGACCGGCGTCGCGTCGGCGGCCCCGCTCATCGGAGCGGCCGCCCTCGCTGCCGTCGGGGCTGCCGCGATCGCGATCGGGTACCGCCGCCGCCGAGCGTGACGGTCCGCGCGAGCGAGGCCGTCGGTCAGGCCGACGGCACCAGCCCGTCGAGCAGCCGCTCGAGGCCCCACACGAACTGGTCGGTGGAGTTGTGCTGGGCCGCCACGTGGGCGGTGCGGGAGCTGAGGGGGAACGTGGCGAGGTCGGTCCAGAGCGCCGTGCCCGAGGCATCCGGGAACAGGCCGTCGACCGGCGCGGCGGCCTCGGGGTCGGCGTCCTGGTCGGCCGACTCGAGGGCGATCGATCCGAGCGCGTAGACCTGCAGCGCGTATGCGGCCCGCGCGGCCTCGTCGAGGCCCAGGCCGGCAGCGGTGAACGACTCCAGGAGCGTCTCGTTCAGTCGCATGGCGTTGGGTCCATCGAGCGGGCCGCTCATGATGAGGCCGAGTGCGCCGGCGTGCGCGGTGAGGAGCTCGCGGAGGCGGAGCGCGAGGGCCACGATCCGCCGGCGGATGGCCGCGGCATCCGGTGCCTCGACGGCGTCGGACCCACCGGGCTCACGCAGGTCGAGTCGCGCGAGCAGGTGCTCGATCATGCCTCGCAACAGGGCGTTCTTGCTGGAGTAATAGGTATAGAGTGCGGTCGGCGTGATGCCGAGCGAGCCGGCGACGCCTCGCACGGAGACGGCGGCGAAGCCCTTCGTCTCGAGCAGGTCAAAGGCGGCGTCGAGGATCTCGGCGTGGGTGAAGCTGCGGCGGGGCCCGGGTCTCATGCGAATGCGATCTGGTGATTCATCTCCACACACCGTACAGTGATGTATCGCCGAACAGTGTTCGGAGTTGACTCGAGATCAGGAGCACCATGAGCGACGCCCGTCTGCATGTCGTCTTCGGCTCGGGCCCCGTCGGCCGTTCCACCGCCCTCGCCCTGGTCTCCCGCGGGCTCGGCGTGCGCATCGTCAACCGCCGCGGCCGCGATGCGCTCGGCCCCGATGCCGCAGCGCTGGCCGGCGTCGAGGTGATCACGGGTGATGCCGCGGATGCCGCGTTCGCCACTCGCGCGGCCGCCGGCGCGGCATCCGTCTACCAGACCCTGAATCCGGTCTACCACCGGTGGGCCGAGGACTTCCCGCCGCTGCAGCGCGGCGTGCTCGCCGCCGCCGAGGCGAACGGCGCCCGCCTCGTGAGCATGGACAACGTGTACTCGTACGGCCGCACCGGCGGGAGGCCGCTCACGGAGCAGAGCCCGCAGCGGCCGCACACCCGCAAGGGGCGCGTGCGGCTGGACATGGCGAACGAGCTCTGGGCCGCGCACCGCGAGGGGCGTGTCCAGGTCGTGAGCGGGCGGGCGTCCGACTACTACGGGCCGGGCGCGGGAATCGCGTCGCCCATCGGCGACCGGGTGCTCGACGCGGTGGTCGCCGGCAAGCGCGTCGACCTGTTCGGCGACCCCGACCTCGTCCACAGCTACACGTACCTGCCCGACATCGGCGAGGGCCTGGCGGTGCTCGGCACCGCGGACGGCGTGACCGGATCCGCCTGGCACCTGCCGAACGACCCGCAGCCGTGGACGAGTCGCGTGATGGTCGAGGCGTTCTTCCGACTCGCCGGCGCCGAGCCGCGCATCGGGCGCCTGCCCAAGCTCGCGCTGCGAGCCGTCGGCCTCGTCAACCCGACGGTGCGGGAGCTCCTCGAGATGGCCTACGAGTTCGAGGAGCCGTTCGTCGTCGACTCGAGTCGCATCGCGGCCCTCGGCGTGCGGGCGACTCCGATCGACGAGGCGCTCGACCGCACGTTCCAGGCGTACCGGGCCGCGCACGCCTGACGGCGGAACGAGGTCGGCGACGGCGCCCGCGTCATGCGCAGGGCGCCGCCGCCGGGTTCGGGCGGTCGGGCTCAGCCGAGCCGGGTCAGGAACGTGAGGACCGAGCCGTCCTCCTCGATCAGCGGCCCGAGCGCCGCGTTGAACGGGGCGCCGTACGGGGCGGCGAGATGCTCGGCGAACGCCGCGTCGTCGCGGTAGGCCTCGACGACCACGAAGCCGGTGCCGATCGGCTCGGGTCCGGGCGAGGCGCCCGACCCCGCCGGAGCAGGACCGACGCGATGCGGCTCGAAGGCGAGGCATCCGGGCTCGTCGCGCACCTTCGCGGTGAGATCGAGGAGGAGGCGCTCGACCTCCTCCTCGCGGCCGGGCAGGGCGGTGAACCGGGCCACGAGCTCGACACGGCCGTCCTCACTCGCCCAGCTCATCCCCGGGCCGCTCCCGTCATGATCGCCACGGCGTCGGTCATGGAGTGCGACTCCGGCGTGATCGTCGCCGCGCGCTTGCCGAGCCGCTGGATGTGGATGCGGTCGGCGACCTCGAAGACGTGCGGCATGTTGTGCGAGATGAGGATCACGGGGATGCCGCGCTCGCGCAGGTTCTTGATGAGCTCGAGCACCTGGTTCGACTCGCGCACCCCGAGCGCCGCCGTCGGCTCGTCGAGCACGACGACCTTCGAGCCGAATGCGGCCGCGCGGGCCACGGCCACGGCCTGGCGCTGCCCGCCCGAGAGGTTCTCGACGGGCACGGTCACGTCCTGCAGGGTCGAGATGCCGAGCGCCGTGAGCTCGTCCTTCGCCTTCTGGCGCATGCCCTTCTGGTCGACGACGCGGAAGACGGAGCCCAGCACGCCGCGCTTGCGCTCCTCGCGACCGAGGAACAGGTTCGCGGCCACGTCGAGCGCCGGCGAGACGGCCAGGTTCTGGTACACCGTCTCGATGCCCGCGGCCCGCGCGTCCTGCGGGCGCTTGAAGTGCACGGGCTTGCCGTCGAGGAAGATCTCGCCCTCGTCGGGGATCTCGGCGCCGGTGAGGCACTTGATCAGCGTGGACTTGCCCGCGCCGTTGTCGCCGATCACGGCGAGCACCTCGCCCGGGTAGAGGTCGAGGCTCACGCCGTCGAGGCCGACGACGCGGCCGAACGTCTTCACGAGACGTCGGGCCCGGAGGATGGGAGTGCGGGTCTCCACGGGCGCGCCGCCCGCGGCATCCGATGCGATGATGTCGGTCATTTGCGTACCTTTCGGATCCACTGGTCGACGGAGACGGCGACGATGATGAGCACGCCGACCGCGAAGGTCTGCCAGAGCACGTCGAGCCCCGCGAGCGAGAGGCCGTTGCGGAAGACGCCCACGATGAGGGCACCGAGCAGGGTGCCCCACACGGTGCCGCGACCGCCGAAGAGGCTCGTGCCGCCGATGACGACGGCCGTGATCGAGTCGAGGTTGAGGTCGGTGCCGGCGTTGGGCGAGGCCGCGTTGGTGCGGCCGATCTGGATCCACGCGCCGAGCGCGAGGATGGCGCCCGCGGCGAGGTACACGCTCATCAGCACGCGGTTCACGCTGATGCCGGCGAGGCGGGCCGACTCCTTGTCGTCGCCCACCGCGTACACGTGCCGGCCCCACGCCGTCTTCGCGAGGATGAAGGCGATGACCACGTAGAGCAGCAGCATCATGACGACGCCGACGGTGAAGTTCACGCCGAGCACGTTGAACGTGTTGCCCGTCCACGTGAGCAGCGCGGGCATCTCGCCGCCGCGCACGGTGGCGCCGCCCGAGTAGAGCAGCGTCAGCGCGACGAAGATGTTCAGGGTGCCCAGGGTCACGATGAACGGCGGCAGCTTGAGCCGGGTGACGAGCGCGCCGTTGAGGGCGCCCGCGGCGAGTCCCACGAGGAGGCCGAGGAAGAGGCCGACCGGCGCCGGAAGGCCGGCCTGCACGGTGGTCTGGGCGATGACCATCGAGCTCAGCACCATCACGGCGCCGACCGAGAGGTCGATGCCCGCGGTGAGGATGATGAGCGTCTGGGCCACCGCGAGGGTGCCGACCACGGCCACCTGCTGCGTGATGAGCGACAGGTTCGCCGGGTTCAGGAAGCGCTCGTTGAGCAGTCCGAACACGATGACGGACAGCACCAGCACGATGGCCGGGCTGATCGCCGGGTAGCGGTGCAGCGTGTTTCGGATGCGGCTGAGCGGGGTGGTTCGGTCGAGGAACTCCTCGGCCAGGTCGAGTGCCGCCGTCGGCGGCTCGGTCGTGTGCTGACTCACGTGAAATCTCCGATGTTCGGTGGTGCGGTGGTGCGGCCCCGGTTGGTGTCGACGGATGCCCCGGGCGCGTGCTCGCGGCATCCGTCGTCGCCGACGCCGCACCACCTCACGGTGCGGTGCGGGGCGTCAGCCCCAGCAGATGTCGGCGGCCTCGGCGGTGTCGATCGAGTCGATGCCCTCCTGCGGGTCGTCGGTGACGAGCTCGACGCCGGTGTTGTAGAAGTCGAGGCCCTCGCTGTTCTCGGGGGTCGTGCCCTTGGTGACGAGGTCGTGGATCGCCTTCACGCCGAGCTCGGCCATCTTGACCGGGTACTGCTGGCTGGTGGCGCCGATGATGCCGTCCTTCACCGCGTCGATGCCGGCACAGCCGCCGTCGACGGAGACCACGATGAGGTCGTCGGTCGCGCCGGCGGCCTTGAAGGCCTCGAACGCGCCGTAGGCGGCGGGCTCGTTGATCGTGTAGACCACGTTGATGTCGGGGTTCTTGGAGAGCAGCGTCTCTGCGGCCGTACGGCCGCCGTCCTCGGCGCCCTGCGAGGCCTCGTTGCCGACGATCTCGTAGTCGCCGCCGCTGTAGGTGCCGGATGCCTCCTCGTCGCCGTTGGCCGTGTCGTCGGCCAGGTCGATGCCCATGCCGTCGAGGAAGCCCTGGTCGCGGGCCACGTCGACCGAGACGACCTTGTCGTCGAAGAGGTCGACCATGGCGATGGTCGCCTTCTCGCCGGCGAGCTTCGCCGCGGTCCACTCGCCGATCTTCTGGCCGGCGGCGAAGTTGTCGGTGGCGAACGTGATGTCGACCGACTCGGGGTCGGCCGGCGGGGTGTCGAGCGCGATGACGAACAGGCCGGCGTCGCGAGCCTTGACGAGCGCGTCCTCCACGGCGGGGCCGTTCGGGGTGATCAGGATGCCGGCGTCGCCCTTGGAGATGGCGTTCTCGACGGCCTGGATCTGGCTGTCCTCGTCGCCGTCCTCCTTGCCGGCGGCCATGGTGAGCTCGACGCCCAGGTCCTTCGCGGCAGCCTCGGCGCCGTCCTGCATGGCGACGAAGAAGGGGTTGGTCGTGGTCTTCACGATGAGTGAGACGCCGACCGTGTCGTCACCGGCCTCGGTCGAGCCGCCGGTGGCGCCCGAGGCGCATCCGGTGAAGGCGAGTGCGGTGGCCGCGGCGAGCGAGCCCACGGCGATCAGTCGGCGGCGAACGGCGCCGGGTGCTGCGTGATTCATCGACGAATCTCCTCTGGTGGTGGGTGACCGTTGTCGCCCTGACAACGATGTCACGTTAGGTCTAGACCATGTCGGTGTGTATAGTCAAGTCCACTTGGCACATTGGAGAGCAGATCGTGACATCGTTGTCAGAGGACACGTCAGGCTCCGGGGGCGGCCGCTCCCGGCCGACGATGCGACATGTCGCCGCGCTCGCGGGCGTCGGCGTGAAGACCGTCTCGCGCGTGATCAACGGCGAGCCGAACGTCTCGGCGGCGACGATCGCGAGAGTCAATGCGGCCGCGCACAAGGGGCTGACCGGCGCGCGGCCGCTCGCCGATACTGGGCGCATGTGGACGGCGTTCCTCTTCGGTGCGGTGGCATCGGCCGCGCTCGTGATCGGGGCGTTCATCGGCGGGCGCTTCACGCTGCCGAAGCGCTTCCTCGCGATCATCCTGTCGTTCGCGGCGGGCATGCTCATCACGGCGCTGAGCTTCGAGCTGTTCCAGGATGCCTACGAGCGCGGCGGCATCTGGATCGCCGCCATCGGGCTGCTCGTCGGCGCGGTGGTCTTCACGACGCTCAGCGCCCTCCTCGACCGTTGGGCCCAGGCGGGCTCGAATCCGACGCCGGCCGACGAGTATCGGGGCAGCGCGAAGCTCGACACGGATGCCGCAGCCGAGGACCGCCCTGCGACGGCGGCGTCCGTGCGGGGTGCAGCCGGGCTCGCGCTGCTCGCCGCGGCCACGCTCGACGGCGCGCCGGAGAACCTCGCCCTCGGCATCTCGCTCACCGAGGGAACGGGTGGCGTCGCGCTGCTCGCCGCGATCTTCGTGTCGAACCTGCCCGAGGCGCTCGTGGGCGCGGCGTCCATGCGGGAGCAGGGCCGCTCGATGCCGCAGATCATGGGTCTCTGGGGCGCGTGCGCGGCCGTGCTCGTGTTCGCCGTCGTCATCGGCGCCGGCCCGCTCTCGGGCAGCGATCCCGAGGTCGTCTCCTTCCCGCTCGCGTTCGCAGCCGGAGCCGTCATCGCCGCGTTGGCCGACACGATCATGCCCGAGGCCTACGAGCATGGCGGCCCCGCCGTCGCGCTCAGCACCGCCGCGGGATTCGTGCTCGCGTTCATGCTCTCGCTCGCCTGACCCGGCGGCCCTCAGCCGACCGTCACCGGGTCGCCGACGGAGATGGTGTGGGTTCCCGACGAGGCGTCGAGGTCGGGCACGAGCCAGATGCCGAACCACGTCTTGCCGTCCCACCTGCGGTGCTTCGCCAGTGTACGGATGGGCTCCTTGCCGCGCGCCAGCGACACCGGGTCGATCGTCGTCATGACGCAGCGGTCGCAGACGCCGCTCACCCGGAAGCGCACGTCGCCGAGGTGCACGAACGGCCAGCCGTCCTCGGCGAACGGCTCGGCCGGGTCGCCGTCGATGACGACGTTCGGGCGGAACCGCAGCATGTCGAGCGGCGGCGTGCCGCCGTCGGTCCACCGGTCGAGCTGGGCGAGGGAGGACTCGCTCGCGAGCAGCAGCGGGCCGGCATCGGCGAGCGACATCCGGTCGTCCGCGAGGCCGCCGTGGGCGGGATTGACCGGGCGCACTCGCGGGTCGGGCTGCCACACCAGGCGCACCGGGCGCGCGAGCCGGATGCTCAGCCACTCGTCCGCCTCGGCGCCTGCAGGGAGGGCGGTGCCCTGGCGCGAGACGGTCACCGTGACGGGCGCGGCATCCGTCGGCTCGTCGACCAGCAGGGGTGCGCCGCCGCCGTCGCGATCGGCGAGCAGCAGGCCCCCGTCGGCGAGCGACTCGGCGGTCAGTGCCAGCAGGCGGTTCGCCTCTCGCGCCGTGACGAGATCGCCCGCCGGGTCGACGACGGCCCAGCGTCGATCGCCGACGAGCCCCCATGGCAGTACGGAGGCCGAGCGGACGTCGAGGCCCGCGAACGACTTGACCGGATAGACGCGGAGCCGGGTCATCTGCATCAGAGCACGCTACCGCGGCGACCGGGGCCGATGCCGTCGGCGTCGTGTCGGCGCGGTCGGCGTGGCGTCACCGTCATCGTCGCGCACAGTTCGCTGCCCGTCCGGGCACAATGCGGCAGGCGACCCCGCTGGCGTCCGTAGCATCGGCGGTATCGCGACCGCCCGACGTCGCGACGCTGCGGCCGGAGGGGTGACATGGCCGAACGCATCTGCGAGACCTGCGGCACGAGGAACGACGCCGAGGCGCGGTTCTGCGTGAACTGCGACTCCTACCTGGGGTGGGACGTCGGGCGCTCGACGCTCGACGGCGACGCGCTCACGGGCACCATCCCGAAGATCGTGCAGTCGGTGCCGACGGCGGTACCGGACCCGCAGCCCGCGCCGGTCGCATCCCAGCCTGCCGAGTCGCCCGCCGAACCGCCGCCGGTGGCCCCCACGTCAACGCCTCCGACCCCGCCCGCCGCCGAGCATGCGCCGCAACCCGAGCAGGAGCCGCCGCGGCGCAAGCCCGCCCGACACGACCCGCCGACGGTCACCGTCGCGACGCCCGACGTGGCGCTCACGCCCGAGGCGCCCGCGAGGATCGAGCTCCTCATCGAGAACACGTCGACCATCGTCGACGGCTACGAGATCGACGCGGTCGACCCTCCGGCGTGGCTCGAGCTCACGCCGCCCGACGCGCACCTCATGCCCGGCGAGGCGCGCACGGTGACCCTGTCGCTCGCCATCCGCCCCGGTGTGCTGGTGCTGGCGCAGCGCCGGCCGCTCACCTTCACCGTGCGCTCGCTCGAGGACCCCGAGCGGATGGCGACGATCCACGTGCTCGCGACGGTCCCTCCGCGCGGGGCGCGCCTCGCGATCGAGGCGCGGCCGATGCTCATCCGGCTCGAGGATGCCGCGACGGGTTCGTTCTCCCTCCGACTCGACAATCGCGGCGCGAACTTCCCGCAGACGGTGGGCCTGTCCGGCGAGGACCCCGAGTCGGTCGTGCGGTTCACGTTCACGCCCCAGGTGGTGGAGGTGCCCGCGGGCGCCATCGTCGAGGCATCCGTCGACTTCGTCGCACCGCCGCCGGCCCCCGGGGCGCAGCTGAACCGCCAGCTCACCATCTCGGCGACGAACGACGAGGGACCGGTGACCGCGACCGTCACGCTCGTGCAGCAGACCGCCGCCGAGCCGGTCGATGCGCCGCTGCGCATGCAGCTGCAGCCCAGCACCCTGCGCCTCCTCGACGCGCAGGACGCCGACTTCGACGTGAACGTCGACAACCGCGGCGGCCACACCCCGGTCACGGTCACGCTCACCGGTGCCGACCCCGAGCAACGCCTCGCGTTCGCCTTCGCGCCGGTCAGGTTCGTCGCCGTCGCCGGGCACATCACTCGCGCCCACGGGCGGGTGCGGGCGAACCTGCCCGCCCGAGGGACGAGCGCGTCGCATCCGTTCACCGTCGTCGCCTCCGACGGCACGACGGATGTCGAGGCCGCCGGCGTGCTGGAGATCAGCAGCTCGGCCGCGGCCATCACCACCGCGAGCCTGAGCGTCAACCCGCAGCGGCAGGACATCGGCACCCACGGCAAGGGCACCTTCGGCGTCGACGTCGACAACCGCCGCGGCGCGGAGGCCGTGCAGGTCGCGTTCTCCGCCAGGTCCGACGACGGGCAGGCGCGGGCGACGTTCGCCCCGCCGCAACTCGTGGTTCCGCCCGGCACGACCGGGCACACGTGGATGACGGTCACGGCGCCGCATCCGCCCCACAACGGCACGGTGGTGCGCCGGCTCGAGATCAGCGCGAGCGACGGCACGCAGCAGCTCGTCGGGAACGCGGAGCTCACCCAGACGGCGCCGAGCCGCAGGGGACCGCTCAGCGTCTGGCTCGTGATCCTCGGTGCGGTGCTCGTGGTGATCGGCACGCTCAGCCCCTGGTTCGCCCAGTTCGAGCCGCTGCTGCCCGCGGTCGAGCTTGTGCGGATGCTCGTGCAGTCGTCGAGCCTCGACCCCGGGCTGATCGTCGAGCCTGCGCTGCGGCTCCTCCTCTTCATCCTCGCCATCACGATGGCGTTCGGCCTGAACGGCAAGTCGGGCGGGCTCACCCGCAAGTCGGCGATCCTCATCGTGCTGCTGAGCGCCGGGTTCCTCGTGTTCCTCGCGATCGCGGCGTTCGTGCCCCAGCTCGCGTTCGGCATCGTCCTGGTGTGGCTCGGCGCGGTGCTCGGCTACGTCGGCGGGGTGCTCGCGCGATCCCGCGACTGAAGACGGGCGCCGGGTGGGGCGGGCGCCCCGCATGACGGATGCCGCGAGGCGGGCGAACCCGCGACGCGGCATCCGGTCGCCGATCACCCGGCGAAGTGCGCGAGCATGCGCGCCACCACTTCGGCGCGGGCGGCGTCCGACTCCAGCTGCTCGAGGCCGAAGCCGAAGAGCAGGGTGTCGGGCGTCGCGGTGACCGCGACCACGGCTCCGAGACCGTCGGCGAGCTCGAAGTCGCTCTGGTTCACGGGGCTCCCCGCGGGTGCTCCCGGCACGTCCCACGCGCCGAGGCCGTTCTCGAAGCCCTCGGCCTCGGTGGCGACCCCGTCGACGAGGAGCTTGGTGTCATCGACGATGAGGCCGGCTCCGCCGGTGGCCGGGTCGGTGACGTAGCTCACGACCACCTCGACCTCGGCGCCTGCGTAGTCGCTGAGGTCGAACGCGACCGTTGTCCACGCCCCGTCCGTGGAACCCGTGAAGGCGTTCCACTCGCCGGTGGTGCCCGCCGGAAGGCAGGGGTCGCCGAACGTCAGGTAGTGCTCGAGCTGCGGGTGCAGGCCGATGTAGTAGCCCGCCTCGCACTCCTGCGACACCGCCGTCGTCGTTCCGCCGTTCACGTCGGGGAGCGTGGTCCACTCGTCGGTGCCGACCGGCCGGACCTCGACGATGACGTGGTCGTAGCCCTCCTCGGTGTCGAACGCGATCTGCGCCTGGAACGTGGGTGCATCGGCCGCGGTGAGCCCCGTGAGGTCGTACTCCCGGCTCAGTCGCTGGTAGCCGTCGTCGACGTGCGTCGCCGCCGCGGCCATCTCACCCTCGGCCGCCACGATCCTGCCCGTCACGTCGGTGTAATCGGCCGCGCCCCAGCTCTCGAACTGCGGGAACTCGGAGACGGGGAGCAGCTCACTTGTCGGCGTGAACGAACCGACCTCGTCGATCGGGTTGTCGACCGTGGCCGGTCCGCCGAAGGGCGACTCGAAGCCCTCGAGCGGCTCGGCCGTGCCGAGAACGCCCTCGGCGTCGAGCGCCGCGCGGTCGTACGCCCCCATCCAGTATTGGGTGAAGTCGTCGGCCAGCAGGAGGCAGTCGGAGAACTGGTCGAAGGTCACGACGCAGTCCTCCTGCGGGGCGCCGTCGAGGCCGTAGTAGATGCCGCCGAACAGGGCTGCGCCGAGACCGTAGTACGCGGCCGTCTCGCCGGCGTGGGCGAGCTTGCCGCCCTCGTTGAGGTAGTCGCGCACTGCGATCGTCAGGTACTGCTGGCGCTCCGCCACTGCGAGGTCGGGCACCTGAGCGCCGAAGTACGAGGTCAGGACATCCTCCTCGTCCTGTGTCAGCCGATTGTCGCCGAGGTACCAGAGCACTGCGTCGTAGTGGCCGAGCACGGCGAGGTCGTGCGGCACGCCCTGCGCGTCGACATCCCAGACGTCCGGGGTCACGCCGTTCGCCTCCAAGGCCGCGATGTGCTCGTCGAGGTACTTCGGTCCGTCGTTGCGCGGTGCCTCCTCGGGGTTGTACCCCGTGTAGTCCTCGTTCGCGATGATCAGCACCGAGTTGCCCGTGTCCTGCGCGAGCTCGTACGTGAAGTGGGCGCTCTCGACCTTGCTCGGCTTCTGGCCCTTCGGAAGGTCCTTCTGGGTGGTCTGGCCCGTGAACCACACCTCGACGGTGTCGCCCGGGCTCGCGCCCGTCACCTGGCCTCGGTACTCGGCGTAGTAGTCGACATTCTCGAAGCCGTAGCGTTCGCCTCCGGCCCACTCGGCGAGGGGGGCCTTCACGGCTTTGCCCCCGTTGATCGAGTAGTGCATCGTCTTGGCCTTCAGGGCTCGCTTCGCCCAGACCGCGACGGTCTGCGGGTCGCCGTACGAGACCGTGAACGTGTCGACGCGGAAGTCCTCGGCATCACGGTTCACGACCGACACCGGGTCATCCGGGTCGAGGGCCGACTCGGCGACCGCCAACGCGAAGGGGATGTTCTTCTCGAACTCGGCCTGGATCAGGTTCTCGTCGTCGGGGAAGTCGAAGCCCTGGTACTGGCAGTCCTCCTCGGCCACCCACTCGTCGTCGGGCACCGACTCGGCCGCCGCCTCGCAGGTGGACATCTCGGGCGTGAACCCGAGCGTGCCGTACGCCTCCTGCATATGCGAGTCGGTGTCGCCGTTCGTCGTGTACAGCTCCGCCGAGATATCGGGGTCGTAGCCCGGGATCGCGGGGTTCACGTCGTCGCCGACCATCGCCTCGTAGATCACGTCATCGGGCGAGGGGGTCGCCACCTGCCAGCCGATGCCGTGCAGCAGCAGCTGCGCGGCCGAGTGGTAGTTGACGAGGAACTCGGGCGTGAGGTCGGCGAACAGCTGGTCGAGCGCCTGAGTTTCGGGCTCGGATGCCGGCGCGGGTCCGCGGTAGGTGTTGCTCGCGGGGTTCGGCGAGGAGCCCTCGTTGTCGTAGCCCCAACGAGTCGGGAAGTTGCGGTTGAGGTCCACGCCGTCACTCGTCGTGATAACGCCGTCGCCGTTGTTGTCGCGCAGGTTCTTGCGCCAGAGCCGCTGGCCCGGCTCGAACGAGTAGTCGTAGCCGTCGGGGTTCGCAACGGGCACGAACCACAGCTCGGTGTCGTCGACGATGTCCGTGATCCGCTGGTCGGTGCCGTACGACGTCAGGTAGAGGTCGAGCAGGCGACGCACCATCTCGGGCGTGATCCACTCGCGTGCGTGCTGCGCACCGACGTAGACCGTGGTCGGCTTCCTGCCGTCCTTCGCCTTCTCGACATTCGCCGTCACCCGCACCGCGCCGATCTCCTGGCCCTGGTGCGTCTCGCCGATCACCCGGAACTCGGCGATCTCGGGATGCGCCGCGGCCTGTGCCATGAGCTCTTCGCGAATGCCGCCCTCGCCGCTGTACATGTCGAACACGCCCTCGGTGGCCTGCAGCGATCGTCGCTGCGCCGACGGGTCGGCCTGCACCTCGAGGATGGTGCCGCTCTCCGCGAGCTCCGCCACTTGCTGGCCGCTCAGGATGACCTGCACCTCGACCTGGCCGAACCCGGCGCCGCTCGGCGACGTGACGAGCTCGCGCCGGTCGACGCCGAGGTCGATGATGGCGGCCATGCCCTCGGCATCCACGGTTCCCGAGTACACCGCGAGGCGATCATCATCGCCCGGTGTCGGTGGCGGCGGACTCGCCACGCTGGGGCTGGCGACGACCCCCGTGAGGATGAGGGCGGCTGCGGTGGCGACGGCGAGCTGACGGAACATGCGTACTCCCTTGTGCGCGATGACCTTCTTGTCGAGGTGATCCCCCGGCACTTCGGGTGCAGCGGGCTGCAAACCCGAATCTTGCTCATCATCGACCCGGGCTTGGAGGGGAGTCAAGCAGGAGAGCGCAACCGGGCCGATCGTTGCGCCGCACGCCGATCTGCTGCGCGGTCGGACACGGTCACACCCACTCGCGGCGCACGGCCTCCGCGCCGAGCTGGATGCGCGTCGTGACGCCGCCGCGCTCCATCAGCTCGGCGACCCGTCGTTGCACGGTGCGCACCGAGATGCCGAGTTGCGCGCCGGCCGCGGCATCCGTCAACCCGAGGAGCAGCAGCTTCAACAGGTCGCGGTCGATCGCCTCGACCTCGTTCTCGAGCCCACCGTCCTCGACCAGCCGCGTCGACGCGCGCCACGCTTCCTCGAACATGGCGTTCACGAGGTCGAGCAGGCCGCTCGGATGCACCAGCAGGGCGCCCGACACCTTGCGATCGCCGTGCGAGTACATCGGCAGCAGCGCGAGGACGCCGTCGGCGACGAACAGGCGGGTCGGCAGGGCCGGCAGCACGCGGATCTCCTCGCCCAGCGGCATCACCTCCCTCGCCTGGTCGAGGAACTTCGGACGCTCGAGGACGGATGCCTCGACGACGACCCGGTAGCGCACGCCCCGTTCGAGCGCCCGGTCCTCCTCGGTGTTCTCGCTGCCGTCGATGAGCGCCACCTCGCGCAGCACGAACGCGTCCACCCGCCGCTCGGCCGACGCCTGCAGCTGTCCCAGCCGCTGTCGCACCGCTTCGGGACCGAGCACCACGTCGACGACGTCGGGCACCTCGCGCTGCACGGCTCCCTGGCGGTAGAGCTCGCTGAGCTGCACCAGCGTCTCGTGCGCCTCGGTCAGCCGGCGCTCGCGCTCGAGCAGCAGCGGCCGCAGCGCGAGGGCCGGCGGCGAGGCGACGACCCGATCGGGGGCGGACGCCTGCCTGGCGAGCAGCCCGATGCGCTCGAGCTCGTCGACCACCGCCTGCACGCGCGCCACCGGCATGCCGGCCGACCGGGCGATCTCGCCGACGTCGGCCGAGGGAGTCGCGAGCAGCATCCGGTAGACCGACGTGTGCTCGTCGTCCAGTCCGATCGCGTCGAGCACGAGCGCCGCTCCCGTCGTCTGCGCCGTGGCGAATCGCGGCCATGGCATGTCTCCGCCACCACCCTAGCGGTGGCGGTGTGGCAGCGTGCTTGCAAGCCAGCAACACATGCGAGAGGTTCCCCCATGCCACAAAGCAGCAGAACAGCCGCGCAGCGCCGCCGCCGTTCGATCGCCGCCGCGATCAGCGGCCTGGCGATCGGCGTCGCGGGCGTCAGCGCCGTCGCGCTTCCCGCG
>NZ_WJSP02000150.1 GCF_009720255.1 Agromyces humi
GCGACCTCGGCGACGACGCCGTCGACGACGAGCACGTCGACGACCTCGGGCGCACCGGGCAGCCGCGCGCCCTCGAGGAGCAGACGGCTCACGCGCGGGCCGCCCGGAGCGCGTCGTGGGTGCGGCGCATCTCGACGGCGAGCGCGGGACTCGCGTACGGCCCGTCACCCTCGAGCTCGGCGATGATGCGGTCGACCGTCTCGGCGGGCTTGTTCTGGCTCATCTTGTTCTTCGCGACGAAGCGCGTGACCGGGATGCGCAGGCCCACGGTGCCCGTGGCGATGCGGTCGGCGTAGGCGGAGTTCTCGGCGGTGCCCCGCATGCGCCGCGGCTCGGGCATCGGGTCCTCGAAGTTGTCCACCAGGGACTCGAGCACGCGGAGGTTCTCGACGGCGTCGAGCAGCTCGGGCGTGCCGTAGAGGTGCGCCGTGACGAAGTTCCATGTCGGCACGGCCGGGTTCGCGTCGTACCACCCCGGCGAGATGTAGCCGTGCGGACCCTGCACGATGGCCATGACCTCGTGGCGTCCGAGCTCGTGCACGACCTCGTCGGGCCGACCGACGTGGGTGAGCAGCACGATGCCGGAGGCGGTCTCGTCGAGGAGCACCGGATAGTGCGAGGCGACCAGGCCCGCGGCATCCGTCATGCTGACGATCGTCATCCACGGGTGCTCGCGGATGAGGCGCTTGACGCCCTCCTCGCTCGCGAGGGTGAAGCTCGGGTTCTGTCGCATCGGTCCTCCTCAGGCCTGGCAGTAGGGGCACCAGTAGAGCTTGCGGCCGGCCATCTCCTCGAGGACGATGTTCGTGCCGCAGACCCGGCAGGGCAGGCCCTCGCGCTTGTACACCCAGTGGCGGTCGGCGCGATTCGCCATCGCCGCCCGCCAGGCGTCGGGGTCGAGGTCGTCCATGGTCATCATCTGGCCGGTCTCCACGCCGATGGCGAGGAGCTTCGTCCAGTCGCGCCAGAGGTGCCGAACGTGCTCCTCGGGCACGGATCGGCCCGGCGTGTGCGGGTTCTGACGCGCGCGGTAGAGCAGCTCGGCGCGGTACACGTTGCCGATGCCGGCGACGACGTTCTGGTCCATGAGGAGCAGCCCGATCGGGGTGGCGCGCCTGCGCACGGCGCGGGTGAACCGCTCCTCGGCGTCGGGCCCGGCGTCGATGAGCGGGTCGGGGCCGAGCTTCGCGACCACCCGCTCCACCTGCGCAGGGTCGAGCACCTCGCACGCCGTGGGGCCGCGCAGGTCGGCGCAGATCGTGTCGGTGAGCAGGCGCACGCGCACCTGGCCGACCGGCTCGGGCGGGAACGTCTCGAGGCCGTTCCCCTCCTTCTCGGACTCCGACATGCGCAGCCGCGTGCGCCGGGGGGCGCCGATCGACGTGAGCGAGTTCTCGCCCGCGCGATCGAGCACCACGTCGCCGGCGAGGTCGGCCACCACGACGTCGGACGCCGCAGCGTCGGCCGCCATCGCGTCGGGGTTCGGCCCCCCGAGGAACGTGCCCCGCTGGTTCGTCTGTCCCATGCGTCCGTTCGCCGACGCGATCGTGGCGTCCATCCGGATGTCGCCGGCGAAGTCCCAGGCCCCGTACATGCCGAGGTGCACGCGCAGCCAGAGGTCGCCCTCGAAGCCGAGGAACATCTGCTTGCCCACGGCGCGGGCCTCCGTCATCCGTCGCCCGTCGAGCTCGGCGGCGCCCACGGCGAAGCGCCCCTGGGGGCTCGACGCGTGCACCACGTGACCGACGAAGTTGCGCTCGAACTGGCGGGTGATGCGGTGGACGGAGTGTCCCTCGGGCACCGGGACCCCTAGGCCTCGTTCGCCACGTCGACGTCGGCGTCGTGGTCGACGCCCTTGCCGGCGATGTCGCCCGTCGTCTCGTACTCGGCGAGCTGGGCGATGCGGCGCACGTGCCGCTCGTCGCCCGAGAACGGCTCCGCGATGAACGCGTCGATGTAGCGGATGGCCTCCTGCACCGTGTGCTGGCGCGCCCCGATCGAGATGACGTTCGCGTCGTTGTGCTGCCGGGCGAGCATCGCGGTGTCCATGCTCCAGACGAGGGCCGCACGGATGCCGCGCACCTTGTTCGCGGCGATCTGCTCGCCGTTGCCCGACCCGCCGAAGACGATGCCCAGCGTGCGCACGCCCGCGGCCTGGTCGCGTGCGACGGCCTGCGCCGCGTTGATGCAGAAGGCGGGGTAGTCATCGAGCGGGTCGTACTCGGTGGGGCCGTGGTCGACGACCTCGTGACCGGCGTTGGTCAGGTGGTCGACGAGGGTGCGGCTGAACTCGAGGCCGGCGTGGTCGGTCGCGATGTGGATGCGCATGGGCCCAAGTCTAGGGATTCGCGATCCACCGGATCGCGCGCCCGTGCGGCTGGGCCCACGCGAGCTGCACGCCGTCGAGGGCGAGCACGAGGTCGCTGCTCTCGTTGTCGACATCGTCGCGTACCCGGATGCCGGGCGTGACCGACCGTCCCTCGATCGACAGCCAGTGTCCGGGCAGCTCGCGCACGAGCTCGGTGAACCGCTGCCGGCCCGCCGCGTCGAGGTACATGAGCACGGCCGTGTGGAACACGACGAGGGTCGCATCGGCCGGCACGTCCGCCGCGAGAGCGGCCAGCTGCTCATTGAGATCCCCGGCGACGATCCTGGGCGGGTCGGATGCCGCGATCGCGGCCGCCGCGCGAAGTCGCTCGCGACGGTCCTCGTGCTCGGGCCACACGAGCGCGTCGAGCCACGCGACGTCCTCCGCGCTGCGCACGTCGAGCGGGTTCAGGTCGATGCCGCCGCGCCAGGCCACCTCCGGCAGCCGGTCGGGCACCGGCGGCGGCACGGGACCGCGGACCTCGCAGTCGAGCACCACGGGGCTCGGCCCGTCGGCAGGGTCGAGCCGCGGATGCCCCGAGTACCGGTAGCTGTAGCGGTCGGGATACAGGCAGAGGCCGGCGGATGCCCCGACCTCGAGCAGCGCGATCGGCCCCTCGATGGCGGCGAGCGCCGGCACCTGGAGCGCGCAGCGTCCGGCCTCGTTCGTCTGGGTGGCATGGGAGAGGGCCGTCGCCCGCACGGCGGACCAGTTCGCACCGAGCCAATCCCGGAAGTCGGGATACGGCCCGACGGGCGCGCCGTGGAACCGGGCGGCGGAGAAGACCAGGTTCGGCTGGCGCTTCGGTGACGGGAGCTCGTCGATGAGCGCGATCGCGGCGGCGTCGTCGGCGACACCGGCGGCCCACGCCTCGTAGGTCGCGGACATGCCACGCGCCTCCACCTCGGCGAACACGCGGTATCGCTCGGAGGTCGATGCTGCGGCATCCGTGCTCTCGGCCATGGGGCCACGGTAGGGCGCCGGGCGACGTGCGGTCAACGCGACCCGCTGGGCCCGCCGCTCGGTCCGCCGAGGCGGAGCGGAGGGCTGCGAATCCGCGGGCGTCCGGGGCTAGGCTGGGACACGTTGCCTGCGGCCACGAGCCGCGTCGATGACTGCGAAGGAGCGCACGTGCCCGGAGAGAACCTCACCCGTATCGAAGCTGAGGAGCGCGCGGCGCTCGTCACGGTGCACGACTACGACGTCGTGCTCGACGTGACCACCGGTCCGGAGGTGTTCCGCAGCCAGACGACGGTGCGCTTCGCCGCGACCGAGGGTGCTTCGACGTTCATCGACGCCATCACGGCTGCGGTGCACTCGGTGACGCTGAACGGCGTCGCGCTCGATCCGGCCGAGGTCAGCGACGGCGTGCGCATCACGCTCTCGGGCCTGGCCGCGGAGAACGAGCTCGTGGTCGTCGCCGACGGCCGCTACATGCACACGGGTGAGGGCCTGCACCGCTTCGTCGACCCCGTCGACGACGAGGCCTACCTCTACACCCAGTTCGAGGTGCCCGACTCGCGTCGCATGTTCGCCGTGTTCGAGCAGCCCGACCTCAAGGCCGCGTTCCGCTTCACCGTGACGGCGCCCGCGCACTGGGAGGTCGTGTCGAACTCCCCCACGCCCGAGCCGGTCGACGCCCACGACGGCGCGAAGACGTGGGCCTTCGAGCCCACCCCGCGCATCTCGAGCTACATCACCGCGCTCATCGCCGGCCCCTACGCGGTCGTGCGTGACGAGCTCACCTCGGCCGACGGCCGCACCATCCCGCTCGGGGTGTTCAGCCGCAAGAGCCTCTCGCAGTTCCTCGACGCCGACTATATCTTCGAGAAGACGAAGCAGGGCTTCGAGTACTTCGAGGCGAAGTTCGGCGTGCCCTATCCGTTCGCGAAGTACGACCAGCTGTTCGTGCCCGAGTACAACGCGGGAGCGATGGAGAACGCCGGCGCGGTGACGTTCACCGAGTTCTACGTGTTCCGGTCGAAGGTGACGGATGCCGTGCGCGAGCGCCGCGTCGTCACGATCCTGCACGAGCTCGCCCACATGTGGTTCGGCGACCTCGTCACCATGAAGTGGTGGAACGACCTCTGGCTCAACGAGTCGTTCGCCGAGTGGGCCTCGACCATCGCCACCGCCGAGGCCACGGAGTGGACCGAGGCGTGGACCACGTTCAACTCGATGGAGAAGAGCTGGGCGTACCGCCAGGACCAGCTCCCCTCGACCCATCCGGTGGTCGCGACCATCAACGACCTCGAGGACGTGCTCGTCAACTTCGACGGCATCACCTATGCCAAGGGCGGCTCGGTGCTGAAGCAGCTCGTGGCCTGGGTCGGCGTCGACGCGTTCTTCCAGGGCGTCTCGGCCTACTTCCAGAAGCATGCGTGGGGCAACACCACCCTCGCCGACCTGCTCGCCGAGCTCGAGACGGCGAGCGGCCGCGACCTGTCGGACTGGTCGGGCCTCTGGCTCGAGACCGCAGGGGTGAACACGCTGCGCCCGGCCATCGAGACCGACGACGACGGCGTCATCACCACGTTCGCGGTGCTCCAGTCGGCGACCGACGAGCACCCGACGATCCGTCCCCACCGCCTCGCCATCGGCTTCTACAACCTCACCGAGGGCAAGCTCGTGCGCGACCACCGCGTCGAGCTCGACGTCGACGGCGAGCGCACGGAGGTCGCGGAGCTCGTCGGCCTGCGCCGGCCCGACCTCGTGCTCCTCAACGACGACGACCTCGCCTACGCGAAGATCCGCCTCGACGAGGCCTCGCACGGCATCGCCCTCGCCAACCTGTCGGAGATCGAGAGCCCGCTCGCACGCGCCCTCGTGTGGAGCTCGGTGTGGGATGCCACCCGCGACGGCGAGACGCGCGCGAGCGACTACCTCGCCCTCGTGCTCGGCAACATCGCCAGTGAGACGGAGTCGACGACGCTGCGCATCGTGCTCGCGAACGCCGTGCTCGCTGCGAGCGCCTACGTCGCTCCCGAGCGTCGCGCCGAGGCTCGCCGGTCCTTGGCCGACGGCTTCTGGCGCCTCGCGCAGGAGGCCGAGGGCGGCAGCGACGCGCAGTTCCAGTTCGTCATGAACTTCGCCGCGATCGCGGAGGCCGGCTCGCACGTCGACCAGCTCGCCGCCCTGTACGACGGCTCGCTCGAGCTCGACGGACTCGAGATCGACACCGACCTCGGCTGGGAGCTGCTCATCGCGCTCGTGGCCGCGGGTCGCGCGGGCGACGCCGAGATCGACGAGCGCCTGGCCGGCGACAACACCGCCACCGGACAGCAGTCCGCCGCGCACGCCCGTGCCGCGATCCAGACGATCGAGGGCAAGGAGCGCGCGTGGGCGTCGCTCATCGACGTCGACACCGCGACCAACACCGTGGTGCGCGAGACCGCCGAGGGCTTCCTCCGTGCGAACGACCCGGCGCTGCTCGAGGCGTTCGTCGACCGGTACTTCGCCATGCTCGAGCGCATCTGGGACGAGCGCAGCTACGCGATCGCGGAGAAGCTCGTCGACGGGCTCTACCCGTCGCCCCTCGCGAACCGGGCGCTCGCCGACGCGAGCCGCACGTGGCTCGACGCGCACCCCGACGTGCCCGCGCTGCGGCGCCTCGTGATCGAGCGCCTCGCCGGCGTCGACCGCGCCCTCGTCGCACAGGAGCGCGACGCGCAGGACGCGTAGCGCTCGTAGCGCTCCTCGCGCCGGCCTCCGGGGCGGCGGCGGTGGTACTCCGGTACCACTGCCGCCGCCCCGGAACCGTTCCCGGGGCCGATGCGACCCCGGCGCGGCATCCGTAGCGTCGAACGCATGATCACTGCAGCAGGACTCACCAAGCGATTCGGGGCGAAGACCGCCGTCGATGACCTCCACTTCACCGTGCACCCCGGCCGCGTCACCGGGTTCCTCGGCCCGAACGGCGCAGGCAAGTCGACCACGATGCGCATGATCGTCGGACTCGACCGGCCGACGGGCGGATCGGTCACGGTCAACGGCCGGCGATTCGCGGAGCACCGCGCCCCACTCCACGAGGTCGGCGCCCTCCTCGACGCGAAGGCCGTGCACACGGGCCGTACCGCAGAGAACCACCTCCTCGCCATGGCCGCCACCCACGGCATCGGCCGCCGGCGCGTGCGCGAGGTGATCGAGCTGACCGGCCTCGAGTCGGTCGCCAGGAAGCGCGTGGGCGGCTTCTCGCTCGGCATGGGCCAGCGGCTCGGCATCGCCGCGGCGCTCCTCGGGGACCCCGCGACGCTGCTGCTCGACGAACCCGTGAACGGGCTCGACCCCGAGGGCGTGCTCTGGGTGCGCCGGCTGGTGCGCCACCTCGCGGGCGAGGGCCGCACCGTGTTCCTCTCGTCCCATCTCATGAGCGAGATGGCCATGACCGCCGACCACCTCATCGTCGTCGGCAAGGGACGCATCATCACCGATGCCCCCGTGACCGAGGTCATCGCGAACGGCACCAGTCCGCGAGTGCAGGTGCGCTCGCCACAGGCGTCACGCCTCGCCGACCTGCTCGCCGGCCCGAGCGTGACCGTCGTGCGGTCGGAGGCCGGCCTCCTCGAGGTCACCGGCGTCGAGGCATCCGGCATCGGCGACCTCGCCGCGGCGCACGCCCTCGCGATCCACGAACTCACCCCGAAGAGCGCGTCGCTCGAGGAGGCCTACATGGCCCTCACGGCCGACGCCGTCGAATACCGCACGGAGGCAGTCCGATGACCACCATGACCACCGCACCGACCCGGCCCGGCTCGATGCGGACCGACCCCACGACCGGCCTGACGTTCGGAGGCGTGCTCCGCTCGGAGTGGATCAAGCTCCGCAGCCTCCGCTCGACGATCTGGTCGTACGGGCTCGTCGTCGCCATCTCGCTCGGCATGGCCCTGCTCATGTCGCTCAGCATGGTGAACGGCATGAACGGAGGCCCGGATGCCGCGTCCGCACCGGCTGCCCAGCAGGCGGGCCTCGTCGTCGACGCCTCGGTGTTCGGCGTGTACTTCGGGCAGCTGGTCGCGGCCGTGCTCGGCGTGCTCGTGATCAGCGGCGAGTACTCGACCGGGATGATCCGGTCGACGCTCACCGCCGTGCCGCGACGGCTGCCGGCGCTCGCCGCCAAGGCCGTGATCCTGGGCGCGGCGACCTTCGTGGTCGGTGCCATCGCGACGTTCAGCGCGTTCGCGGTGTCGTCGGTGGTCTTCGCGGGCATCGACGTCACGGCGAACCTCCTCGACCCTGCGGTGTTCCTGCCGCTCCTCGGCGGTGCGCTCTACCTGTCGCTCGTGTCCCTGTTCGCGCTCGGCGTCGGCACGATCCTGCGCAGCAGCGCGGGTGGCATCGCGGCGGTCCTCGGCATCCTGCTGCTCCTCCCGACGGTGCTGCAGATGATCCCCGCCGACTGGGCGCAGGACCTCGTGCCGTACCTGGTCTCGATCGCCGGCATGAACACGTTCACCTCCACGACGGCCGAGGCGTCCGCCGACGGCTTCGGCGTCTGGCTGAACCTCGCCATCGTGCTCGGATGGGTGGCCGCCGCGGGCGTCGGGGCCGCTGCGACGCTCACGAAACGCGACGCGTAGAGTCTCGTCCATGACCGCGTCACGGCCCGCCCCCGACCACCAGGACCCGGTGGCCGGGGGCGAGCTGCGCCTCCCGCGAGCCCCCGGCGTCGCGCGCCGCTACTGGGCGCGGCACCCGCGATTCGCCGACGCGCTCATCGCCGGGATCTACGGCGTTCCCACCATCGTCATCACGATCGTCTCGGCGGCGCAGCAGCAGCTGCCGCCGGGGCTGGCCGTCGCCATCGTGGCCGCGGCGCTCGCGGCGGCCCTGGGCCTGCTGATCGCCAGGCGGACGCAACCAACTTCGATGTCAGCGCTCCCGAGACCGCACGTCCCATGGCCGAGGTGGAGGCAGAGTGGCTCAGCCACAAGACCAAGCGCAAGCCGCAGGCGATCATCGATGACCTCCTCAAGCGGCTC
>NZ_WJSP02000151.1 GCF_009720255.1 Agromyces humi
CGGCGCCGCTCAGGACCGGCGCCGCTCCGCCACCGGATCGGTCGAGCGCCGCACCACGAGCTCGGGCAGGAACACCGTCTGCCGCGGGATGAGGTCGCGGTCGGCCGTCTCCTCGAGCAGGATGCGCAGCGCGGTTCGGCCGATCATGCCGCTCGGCTGGCGCATCGACGAGAGCGGCACCGCGGCGGCCGACGCGAACGAGATGTCGTCGAACCCGATGATCGCGATCTCGTCGGGCACCAGCATCCGCCCCCCGACGACGAGGGACTGCAGCAGGCCGAGCGCGATGAGGTCGTTCGCGGCGAACAGCGCATCGGGCCACTCGCCGCGCGGTCGCGAGACGATGCGGGCGCCGGCCGCGACCCCCTCGTCGACCGTCATGGCGCCCGTGGCCACGACCTCCACCTCGACCGGCACCGCGGCATTCTCGGCTGCGACGCGCGCTCCCGCGAGGCGATCGTTGACCTGGCGGATGTCGAACGGCCCGCCGACGAACGCGATGCGGCGCCGCCCGGTGGCGATGAGGTGCTCGACCGCCATGCGTCCGCCCGCGACGCTGTCGACCGACACGGAGCTGAACCGGCTGCTGCCGCCGAACCGGTCGACGAGCACGGCCGGGATGCCGCGGGCACGGAGTCGTTCGAGCCGGGGCTGGATGTCGCCGTAGGGCGAGATGAGCACGCCCCGCACCTGCTGCTCCTCGAACAGGTCGAGGTACAGGCGCTCGCGCGCGACGTCCTCGTCGGTGTTGCCGTAGAGCACCGCGATGTTGTGCCTGGAGGCCTCGTCCTCGGCGCCGCGCACGACGTCGTTGAAGAAGGGGTTCTGGCCGTTGAGCACGACGAAGCCCACCGTGGTGCTGACGCCCGCGCGGAGCTTGCGGGCGGCGTCGTTGCGCACGTACCCGAGCTCCTCGATGGCGCGGCTGACACGGGCGATCGACTCGGCAGAGACTTCGTCGGGGCGGTTCAGCACATTCGAGACGGTGCCGACCGAGACGCCGGCGTGCTGCGCCACATCACGGATGCTCGCGGCTGGCATTCGCGCTCCTCGTCATCGATGGTCGGCGTCAGGCTGTCCCGGGCTTGACCGTTCACCGGGACGTCCCTACAGTAGTCCTGAATCGCTTCTGAATCGATTCATATCAGATTCACCTCAACGGGGAGGACCGCTCGTGACCGACACGCCGCCGTCAGCCGCACCGCCCATGCTCGAGCTGTCACGGGTCGTCAAGTCGTTCGGCGCGGTCATCGCACTGCGGTCAGGCAGCCTGCGCCTCGAGGCCGGCTCGATCCACGCCCTCGTCGGCGAGAACGGCGCCGGCAAGTCGACGCTCGTGAAGATCGTGGCGGGCCTCTACCGACGCGACGCCGGCGACTTCCGCCTGAACGGCGAGGAGGTCGACTTCACGTCCACCGCGCAGTCGAAGGCCGCGGGCATCGCCGTCATCTACCAGGAGCCCACGCTCTTCCCCGACCTCTCCGTCACCGAGAACGTCTTCATGGGTCGCCAGCCCGTGGGCCGCTTCGGCCGCATCGACCGCAAGGCGATGCGACGCGAGGTCGAGGCCCTCTTCCAGCGCCTCGCCGTGCGGATCGACCCCGACCGTCCGGCCGAGGGCCTCTCGATCGCCGACCAGCAGGTCATCGAGATCGCCAAGGCCGTCTCCCTCGACGCCCGCGTGCTCATCATGGACGAGCCGACCGCGGCCCTCTCGGGCGTCGAGGTCGACCGCCTGTTCGCCATCGCGCGGAGCCTCCGCGACGAGGGCCGCGCGCTCCTGTTCATCTCGCACCGCTTCGACGAGGTGTTCGACCTCTGCGACACGGTCACCGTCATGCGCGACGGCGCCTACATCAGCACCACGCCGATCGACGAGACCACCCCCGACGAGCTCGTGCGCCAGATGGTCGGCCGCGACGTCACCGAGCTGTTCCCGAAGCAGGAGGCCGTCATCGGCGACCCGCTGCTCGAGGTCGAGGGGCTGTCGAGCGCGGGCGTCTTCCACGACATCTCCTTCACGGTGCGCTCCGGCGAGATCGTCGGCCTCGCCGGACTCGTCGGCGCCGGCCGCAGCGAGGTCGCCCGCGCCGTGTTCGGCGTCGACGGCTACGACGCCGGCAGCGTGCGCCTCGCCGGGGCATCCGTGGCCAAGCGCGACCCCGCGGGCGCCATGCGGCAGGGCATCGCACTCGTGCCCGAGGACCGGCGCAAGCAGGGACTCGTGCTCGAGTCATCCGTCGCCCGCAATCTCACGCTGGCCATCCGCACGCAGCTCGCGAAGGCCGGCATCATCACCTCGGGGTTCGAGAACCGCGCGGCCAAGGTCTGGGCCAGCCGGCTCGAGGTGAAGACCACCGCCATGAGCACCGTCGCTGCCACGCTCTCGGGCGGCAACCAGCAGAAGGTCGTGCTCGGCAAGTGGCTCGCCACCGAGCCGCAGGTGCTCATCATCGACGAGCCCACCCGCGGCATCGACGTCGGCACCAAGGCCGAGGTGCACCGCCTGCTCTCCGAGCTCGCCGGGCGCGGCATGGGCATCCTCATGATCTCGTCCGAGCTGCCCGAGGTGCTCGGCATGGCCGACCGTGTGCTGGTCATGCGGGAGGGCCGCATCACGGCAGAGTTCGAGCGAGCGGATGCCACGTCCGAGAACGTCATGTTCGCCGCCACCCACGCGACGGGAGCCCACTCGTGACCGCCCCGACCATCGAGAAGTCCGACGTCACCAAGCGGCTGCGGGCCGTCGGCGCGGCACGCGAGTTCGGCATCCTGATCGCGCTGCTGCTCGTCATCCTCGCCGCGACGGTCGCCAACCCGAACTTCCTGTTCAGCTCCGACGGATGGCGCGACCTGCTGCTCACCCCGTCGATCCTCGTGCTGCTGGCCGTCGGCCAGGCGATCGTCATCATCACCCGGAACGTCGACCTCTCGGTCGGCTCGGTGCTCGGCCTCTCGGCCTACCTCACCGGCCGGCTGTTCATCGACCTGCAGGGCATCCCGATGGTCGCGGTGTTCCTCATCGTGATCGTCTTCGGCGGGCTGCTCGGCCTCGTGAACGGTGCGCTCGTGGCCTTCGCGAAGGTCCCCTCGCTCGTCATCACCCTGGGCACGCTCTACGCCTACCGCGGCATCAACGTGCTGTGGACGGGCAGCGACCGGGTGAACGCCTCCGACCTGCCGAAGGAGTTCCTCGCCCTCGGCACCGGGCAGATCCTCTTCATCCCGATCCTCACGATCATCGCGCTGGCGGTGCTCGTCGTCGCGGGCTGGGTCATGAAGAACACGCGGGCCGGGCGCGAGTTCTACGCGATCGGCTCCGACCCCGCGGCGGCGGAGCTCTACGGCCTCCGCGTCACCCGGCGCCTGCTCACCGCCTTCGTGCTCTCGGGCGCGCTCGCGGGCCTCGGCGGGGTGCTCTACGCCGCGCGGTACGGCACCATCAGCTCGCAGGCCGGCTCGGGCTGGGAGCTCGACGCGGTGGGCGCGGCGGTGATCGGCGGCGTCGCGATCTTCGGCGGCAGCGGCACCGTCTGGGGCGCCGCCCTCGGCGGGGTGCTGCTCCTCACGATCAACCGGGCGCTGCCGATCCTCGGCATCCCCGACTTCTGGCAGCGGGCGGTGGTCGGCGTGCTGATCATCGGCGCCATCGTGCTCGACCGCATCCTCGCGATCCGGCAGAAACGCAAGCTCCTCGAGGCGAGGGAGGACGAGTCATGACCGCCACCACCACCGGCACCGCGGCCGTCCGCACCTACCGCGACTACGACAAGCCGCTGTGGCAGCGCGTGCTGCTCACCCGCGAGATGGCGATCATCGCGCTGCTCGCCATCGTGGCCGTCGTCGCCTCGATCGCCGTGCGCGGGTTCGGCCAGCCGATCACCCTGACCTACCTCCTGCTCGACGTCATGCCGATCCTGCTCATCGCGCTGCCGATGACGCTCATCATCATCACGGGCGAGATCGACCTGTCGGTCGCGAGCATCGTGGGCCTCGCGAGCGTGCTGACCGGCGTGCTCACCCGGGCCGGAGTGCCCTTCGAGGTGGCGGCGATCGCCGCGATCGTCGTGGGGGCGGTCGGCGGCGCGCTGAACGGCTTCCTGGTCACCGTCGTCGGACTGCCGTCGCTCGCCGTCACGATCGGCACGCTCGCGCTGTACCGCGGGCTCGCGATCGGGCTCCTCGGCACGACGGCCGTCACCGACTTCCCCGAGTTCTGGACCGACCTCGCACAGGCCCGCGTCGGCAACACGAACATCCCGGTCGTGCTGTTCCTGTTCCTCGTCCTGCTCGTCGTGTTCACGGTGCTGCTGCACTTCACGCCGTTCGGCCGGGGCATCTACGCGATCGGCCTCGCGAGCGAGGCGGCGCGGTTCTCGGGCGTGCGCGTCGAGCGCACGAAGCTCATCCTCTTCGTGCTCTCGGGCACCGTGTCCGCGCTCGCCGGCATCTACTACACGCTCCGCTACGGCAACGCCCGCGGTGACAACGCCACCGGCCTCGAGCTGCAGGTCATCGCGGCCGTGCTCCTCGGCGGCGTGTCGATCTTCGGCGGCCGCGGCGCGATCCACGGCGTCATCGCCGGCGTGCTGCTCATCGGCGTGCTCGCCAGTGCACTGCGGCTCGCGAACGTCACGTCCGACGTCATCAACATCATCACCGGAGTGCTGCTCGTGCTCTCGGTGGTGGCATCGAGCTTCCTGGCCTGGCTGCGCAAGCGCCGGAGGGCACCAGGGGGAACACCGCGCGTCGAGGCCTCCACAGCAGGGTGACCGGGCCGCGCGACCCGTCGATGCGATCACACATCGACCTCATCCGATGAAGGGAAGAACAACGATGTTTCAGAAGAAGCACCGCGCCGGTGCACTCGCGGCGCTGGCGGTGAGCGTCGCGCTCCTCGCGACCGGCTGCGCCGTCGACTCCGGCTCTGGCAGCAGCGAAGGCGACGGAGGCGGCGACGGCGACCTCTCCATCACCTTCGTCCCCAAGAACCTCGGCAACCCGTACTTCGACACCTCGTCGACCGGCGCGAAGGAGGCCATCGAGGAGTTCGGCGGCACCTTCGCCGAGGTCGGCCCCGCGGAGGCGACGCCCGACGCGCAGGTCAGTTACATCAACACCCTGACCCAGCAGGGCGTGGGCGCGATGGCCGTGTCGGCCAACGACCCCGAGGCGATCTGCGACGCGCTGAACGAGGCCCGCGACGCTGGCGTCAAGGTCGTCACGTTCGACTCCGACACGAACCCCGACTGCCGCGACCTGTTCATCAACCAGGCCACCGCGGAGGGCATCGCGAAGGTGCAGGTCGACCTCATCGCCGACCAGATCGGCGGCGCCGGCGAGATCGCCATCCTCTCGGCATCCGCCAATGCGACGAACCAGAACGCGTGGATCGCCACGATGGAGGAGTACCTCGCCAGCGACTACCCCGACATCACGCTCGTCGACACCGTCTACGGCGACGACGACGACCAGACGTCCTTCGACAAGACCGCGGCACTCCTCCAGACGCATCCCGACCTGAAGGGCATCATCTCGCCCACCACGGTCGGCATCGCGGCGGCGGCTCGCTACCTCTCCACCTCGGAGTACAAGGGCAAGGTCGCGCTGACGGGCCTCGGCACGCCGAACCAGATGCGCGAGTACGTCGAGGACGGCACCGTCACGTCGTTCGCCCTGTGGAACCCGGCCGACCTGGGCTACCTCGCCTCGTACGCGGCGAAGGCGCTCATCGAGGGCGACATCACGGGTGAGGAAGGCGACTCGTTCGACGCCGGAAAGCTCGGCGAGTTCGAGGTCGGCGCCGACGGCGTCGTGCTGCTCGGCGACCCGTTCGTGTTCGACGCCGACAACATCGGCGACTTCGACTTCTAGGAGTCGAAGATGACGGGCCCGGCCGGGCGCACTGACGACCGGCCGGGCCTCTCGCGTCTTCCGCCACGCCGCAGTTCTGCCTACGCTGGGATGGAAAGCGTATTCCGGGTTGCGGGCGCCGCAATCCTGCCTTAGGCTTTGAAACGATTCATCACAGGACGGAGCGCTCGATGATGAGCAGACACGGCACACCCCGTGACATCCAGCGGGTGTGCTTCCAGCTGCAGGTCGACCCTGGGCGGCTCGACGAGTACGCCGAACGGCACGCGGCCGTGTGGCCCGACATGCTGCGCGCCATCGAGGCGTCCGGCCGCCGCAACTACTCACTGTTCCTGCGCGCCGACGGCCTGCTCATCGGCTACTACGAGACCGACGACGACACCGCATCGCAGGCGGCCCTCGAGCAGGACCCGCGCACCGCCGCGTGGGAGGCAGAGATGGCCGGGTTCTTCGTCGCCCTCGAGGGCGCGCGACCCGATCAGGGCGCTCCGCGACTCGCCGAGGTGTTCCACCTCGAAGACCAGCTCACCGCACTCGACCACGCCGGCTCCCCGTCCACGAACGACCTCCGCACAGAAAGCAGCGACTCGTGAGCAACATTCCCAGCACCGTCCTCGACCAGCTCGAGCTGCAGTCGATCGAGCTCCCCTCGTGGGCGTTCGGCAACTCGGGCACCCGATTCAAGGTGTTCGCCACGCCGGGCACGCCCCGCGACCCCTACGAGAAGATCGCGGATGCCGCGCAGGTGCACGCCTACACGGCGCTCGCGCCCACCGTGGCGCTGCACATCCCTTGGGACAAGGTCGACTCCTACGACGACCTGCGCAAGCACGCCGAAGACCAGGGCGTCGCGCTCGGCACGATCAACTCGAACACCTTCCAGGACGACGACTACAAGTTCGGCGCGCTCACCCATGAAGACGCGGCCGTGCGGCAGAAGGCGATCGACCACCACTTCGAGTGCATCGACATCATGCACGCGACGGGCAGCCGCGACCTGAAGATCTGGCTCGCCGAGGGCTCGAACTACCCGGGCCAGGCCGACCTGCGCGGCCGTCAGGACCGCCTGCACGAGTCGCTCGCGACGATCTACGCCCGCCTCGGCGACGAGGACCGCCTCGTGCTCGAGTACAAGTTCTTCGAGCCGGCGTTCTACCACACCGACGTCCCCGACTGGGGCACGAGCTACGCCCAGGTCGCGGCGCTCGGCGACAAGGCCATGGTCTGTCTCGACACGGGCCACCACGCACCCGGCACGAACATCGAGTTCATCGTCATGCAGCTGCTGCGCCTCGGCAAGCTCGGCTCGTTCGACTTCAACTCGCGCTTCTACGCCGACGACGACCTCATCGTGGGCGCCGCCGACCCGTTCCAGCTGTTCCGCATCATCTTCGAGGTGATCCGCGGCGGCGGCTTCAACCACCCCGACGTGGCGTTCATGCTCGACCAGTGCCACAACGTCGAGGACAAGATCCCCGGCCAGATCCGCTCCGTGCTCAACGTGCAGGAGATGACCGCCCGGGCGCTCCTCGTCGACACCGACGCGCTGCGTGCCGCGCAGGTGTCGGGCGACGTGCTCGAGGCCAACCGCATCTTCATGGACGCGTTCTACACCGACGTGCGCCCGGTCGATGCCGGCGGCGTCACCGCTCGGGGACTCGGCGTGCACGAGCTCCAACAGGTCGTCGACGAGCTCGCGTTCGTCGACGAGAGCGTCGCGCAGCAGATCGAGGCTGCGCGCCCCCGTCGGCGCCCCATCGCCGTCGGGCGGCGGCATCGCGGCTCCTGATTCACTGGTGTGCATAGATACGAAACGTATCTCGGATTTCTGGCAAACTCAATCTTGACCAAAACAACGTATATCTCGCAGGATGGAACGAGTTACGTCTCGTAAGACAAGGATCACACATGCAGCAGACCGCCTCCGGGTTGTTCGTCGAGCCGCTCGACAGCGCGGCACGCCGCCACGCGGCATCCGGTCTCTATCGAGACGTCTTCGGCTATGCCGACTCCGCTCATGCCGTCAGTCCACGGCTGCTCCGAGCACTGCTCGATCACGGCGGAAGCGCCCTCGGCGCCTACGACGGCGACGGCGCGATGCTCGGGTTCTGCTACGGATTCTCCGCGGTCGACGGTGACGGCGTCTACCACTACTCGCAGGCCGTCGCGGTGCACGAGCGCGCACGGGGACTCGGCGTCGGTCGCGCGCTCAAGCTCGCGCAGGCGGAGGTCGCGCGTTCGGCCGGCGCCCGATCGATGCGCTGGGCGTTCGATCCCACCCTGACCAGGAACACGCACTTCAACCTCGGAGTGCTCGGGGCGAAGGTCACCGCATTCCACCCCGCGTACTACGGCGAGCCCGGCAGCGACCGCGCCATCGCCCGCTGGACGCTGGACCACACGTCGCACCAGGTCGAACGCGAGGCGGCGGCCGCGGCCGCCGACCGGTCGCAACGGGCCGCTGAT
>NZ_WJSP02000152.1 GCF_009720255.1 Agromyces humi
CCGAGGCGCTGCCGATCGAGTACCAGCCCACCCCGGCATACCAAGACCTGTTCCGTCATTCGCTGACCGAGCACCGCCGACAGGTTGCTCTCCACGTCGCCACCGCCGCGGAGCGCATCTGGACCGCACCTCGATGAACGGCGACCCCGCGCTCCGCGTGAGCGGCCCCGACGACGCGACGCTGAGCCTGCTCATGGTGCACGTCGACGGAGGCCGGATCTCGGTCGTGGGCAACCAGCTCAACCCCGACAAGCTCCGCCACCTCGGTCCGGTCGGCGACCTCAACGCGCTCCTGTCACCCGAGAGCTAGGCCAGGGGACGCCACCCGACGGTCAGTCGTGAGGTGGGCGACGCAGTCGCTTGACGTCGGTGCGCCGCTTCTTGGCCTCGAGGCGCCGTTCCTTCGCACCGCGAGTCGGACGGGTCGGTCGTCGCGACGGTGGCGGCGGTCGCAGTGCGTCGGCCACGACCGCGGCGAGCCGATCGCGCGCGGCATCCCTGTTGCGCAGTTGCGCACGGTGCTCGGATGCCGTGATCGTCAGGACCCCGTCGACCAGGCGACTGCTCAGACGCTCGAGGATCCGCTCCCGCTGGAGCGGGGAGAGCACCGCCGAGCCTGCCGCATCCCACACGAGCTCGGCCCGGGAGTCGGCGGTGTTCACGCCCTGGCCGCCCGGGCCGGACGACCGCGAGAACCGCCAGGACAGCTCGGACTCGGGGATCGTGAGTCCCGAGTCGACCCGAAGGCCGGGGCGGTGGGCAGCGGGCATGGATCCATCATCCTCCCCCGCTTCGCGGGAGCTCACATGCGAACCGCTCGGTGTACTCCCGTGCTCAGCCGACCGCCTTGCGGACGAGCGCGGTGATCTGCTCCTCCACTGCCGGCGTCCAGTTGCGGATCGCGTAGCCGATGGGCCACAGGTCGCCGTCGTCGAGCTTCGCCCGGTCCTCGAAGCCGATGGTCGCGTAGCGGGTCTTGAACTTGGCTGCGGCCTGGATGAAGACCACGATCTTGCCCTCGGCGTTCGCGAACCCGGGCATGCCGTAGTACGTCTTCGGCACGAGGTCGGGCGCCACCTCGGTCACGACCTTGTAGAGGCCCTCGGCGAGCACCTTGTCGTCGGGCTCCATCTCGGCGATCGCGTCGCGCACGGCCTTGTCGCCCGCCGCACGGTTCTTGCCGGCCTTCTCCTGCTCGCGCAGCTCCTTGGCGCGCTGCTTGACCGCGTCGCGCTCCTCGGCGGTGAGCCCTCCGGACGTGTCGCTCTTGGCCATCGTGGTCCTTCCCTTCGCGGATCCTGCTGGTCTGCGACCCCGCGTCGGGGCCGTCGGATTCAGGCTAGCGAGGGGCGTTCGTCGGCCGCTTCTCCGAAACTGCTCCGATCCGGATGCCTCGCCGTGCGCGCCGCAGGGTCGGGATGCCTCAGCCCTCGAGCCGCGCCGCGATGCGCTCGAGCTCGGGCAGCAGCTCGACGAACGCCCGTGCACGGTGGCTGCGGGCATCCTTCTCCGCCGGCTGCAGCTCGGCGGCGGTGACCTCCAGCCCCTCGGGCTCGAAGATCGGGTCGTACCCGAAGCCGTGCGACCCGCGGGGCTCGTACGCCAGGCTGCCGCGCCAGGAGCCCTCCGCGACGAACTCGTGCCCGCCGGCCAGCACCGAGTCGGGCACCACCAGCGCGATCGTGCAGTGGAACTCGGCGCCGCGGTTCGGCCGTCGTACGTCGGCGAGCTGTCCGAGCAGCAGCTGCACGTTGGCCTCGTCGCCGGCGGACTCGCCCGCCCAGCGCGCGGAGAAGATGCCGGGGGCGCCTCCGAGCACGTCGACGGCGATCCCCGAGTCGTCGGCGAGCGCGATCCGGCCGCTGTGCTCCGCCGCCGTGCGCGCCTTGATGAACGCGTTCTCGGCGAACGTCAGCCCGTCCTCGACGGGCTCGGGCCCGTCGTACGGCAGCACGACCGCCTGCGGCATCCGCTCGCCGATGAGGCGCTGGAACTCGCGCACCTTCTTCGCGTTGTGCGTCGCGAGCACGAACTCGAGGCTCATGCGCGCGCCGCCTCCTCGCCGGCGGCGAGTGCGGCCAGCTGGAGCCGCGTGAGCTCCGCGGTGCCCGAGAGGGCGAGATCGAGGAGCGCGTCGAGTTCGCGACGGTCGAACGGGGCGCCCTCGGCGGTGCCCTGCACCTCCACGAAGAGTCCACGGCCCGTCGCGACGACGTTCATGTCGGTCTCGGCGCGCACGTCCTCGACGTAGGCGAGGTCGAGCATCGGGGTGCCGTCGATGATGCCGACCGACACCGCCGAGACCGTGTCGATGAGCGGCTTCGCCTTCTGCCCGATGAACTTCTGCGTGCGCGCCCACTCGATGGCGTCGGCGAGCGCGAGGTAGGCACCGGTGATCGCGGCCGTGCGGGTGCCGCCGTCGGCCTGCAGCACGTCGCAGTCGATCTGGATCGTGTTCTCGCCGAGGCCCTTGGTGTCCACGACGGCACGCAGGCTGCGGCCGATCAGCCGGCTGATCTCGTGCGTGCGGCCGCCGATGCGGCCCTTGACCGACTCGCGGTCGTTGCGCGTGTTGGTCGCTCGCGGCAGCATCGCGTACTCGGCGGTCACCCACCCGCGACCCTTGCCGTTCATCCAGCGCGGCACGCCGTTGGTGAACGACGCCGTGCAGAGCACCTTGGTCTCACCGAACGAGACGAGCGCGCTGCCCTCGGCGTGGGCGCTCCAGCCGCGCTCGAAGGTCACCTTCCGCAGCTCGTCGGCGGCGCGGCCGTCGGCGCGGGCCGGCTTCGCCTGGGGGTCGGATGCCTCGGTCATGCGTTCTCCTGTCGAAGCCATGCGGGGTGGGGAAGGGTGAGCGCGCCCGTTTCGACGAGCTCGACGCTCGGGATCTCGGGGGCGATCAATCGGTGGGCGAGGTCGAGGAACGCGCTCGTGGAGCCGCCCGTCGCCTCGTAGCGGTAGGTGGCCGGCAGCGCCGATCGGCGCTCCATGCCGTTCGAGACGAGCACGCGGTAGACGTCGTTGGCGGTCTCGACGTCGCTCGAGACGAGGGCGACCTGCTCCCCCATGACGTAGGAGATGGCGCCCTTCAGGAAGGGGTAGTGGGTGCAGCCGAGCACGAGCGTGTCGACGTTCGCGTCGCGGAGGGGCGCGAGGTACTCCTCGGCGACGGCCAGCAGCTCGTCGCCGCTCGTGATTCCCGCCTCGACGAACTCGACGAACCGGGGGCACGCCTGCGAGAACAGCTCGAGGTGCGGGGCCGCGGCGAACGCGTCGTCGTAGGCGCGCGATTGCACCGTGCCGACGGTGCCGATCACGCCCACACGACCGTTGCGGGTGGTGGCCACAGCCCGGCGCACGGCCGGCTGGATCACCTCGACGACCGGCACGTCGTAGCGCTCGCGGGCGTCGCGGAGCATCGCCGACGACGCCGTGTTGCAGGCGATCACGAGCATCTTCACGCCTTGCGCCACGAGGTCGTCGAGTACGGCGAGCGCGTAGCCGCGCACGTCGGCGATCTTCTTCGGGCCGTACGGCGAGTGCTCGAGGTCGCCGATGTAGACGATCGACTCGTGCGGCAGCTGGTCCTTCACGGCACGGGCGACCGTGAGACCGCCGACGCCGGAGTCGAAGATCCCGATCGGTGCATCCGTCACGGTCCTCAAGCTTAGGCGAGCGTCGCGTGGCACCGGCCCGCTCGCGGCCGACCAGTAGGCTGACCGTGTGACCGGGTCAGCTGCGCTCTTCACCGACCGTTACGAGCTCACGATGGTGGATGCCGCACTGCGAGACGGCACGGCGCACCGCGAGAGCCTGTTCGAGGCGTTCGCGCGCCGCCTGCCCGACGGCCGCCGCTACGGCGTCGTCGCCGGCACCGGGCGGCTCCTCGAGCTCGTGCAGCGGTTCCGCTTCGAGGAGGCCGAGCTCGAGTGGCTCCGGGCGAACGAGGTCGTGCGCCCCGCGACGCTCGACTGGCTCGCGGACTACCGCTTCCGCGGCGACATCTGGGGCTACCGCGAAGGCGAGGCGTACTTCCCGGGATCGCCGCTGCTGACCATCCAGGCGACCTTCGCCGAGGCCGTCATGCTCGAGACCGTGGTGCTGTCGACGCTGAACTACGACTCGTCGGTGGCCAGTGCCGCGGCGCGCATGGTCTCGGTCGCCCTCGGACGGCCGATCGCCGAGATGGGCTCGCGGCGCACGAGCGAGCTGGCGGCGGTCGCCGCGGCGCGCGCCGCCTACATCGCGGGCTTCGACGCCACCTCCAACCTCGAGGCCGGTCGCACCTGGGGCCTGCCCACGATGGGCACCGCAGCCCACGCGTTCACGTTGCTGCACGACTCCGAGGAGGCGGCGTTCCGCGCGCAGGTCGAGGCCTTCGGCCCTGACACGACCCTGCTGGTCGACACGTACGACATCGCCACCGGCGTCGAGACGGCCGTGCGGGTCGCCGGCACCGGGCTCGGCGCCGTGCGCATCGACTCGGGCGACCTGCCCACCGTGGTGGCTGCGGTGCGCGAGCAACTCGACTCGCTCGGCGCCGTCGACACGCGCATCACGGTGACGAGCGACCTCGACGAGTTCACGATCGCGGGCCTCTCGGGCGCCCCGGTCGACGCGTACGGCGTCGGCACCGCCGTCGTCACGGGGTCGGGATTCCCCGCGGCGGGCATGGTCTACAAGCTCGTCGCCCGTCGCGACGACGCCGGCGAGTGGGTCGCGGTGGCGAAGGCCTCGACGCAGAAGGCGAGCGTCGGCGGGCGCAAGAACGCAGCCCGGCGCCTCGACTCGACGCGCACCGCGCGCGAGGAGATCGTCTACGTCGGCGACGGACCCGACGGCGAGGCGGAGTTCGAGCCCGGCAGCCAGCTGCGCCCGCTCATGGTGCACCTCATGCACGACGGCATCGCCGCCCCGGCGTTCCTCGGTGCCGAGGGCACTCGTGCGGCGCGTGAGCACCGTGCAGAGGTCATGCAGGAGCTGCCCATCGAGGCGTTCCGCCTCGGACGCGGCGAGCCGGTGATCCCGACGACGTACCGCTGAGCGGGCGCCGTACCGCTGAGCGCACGTCGTACCGCTGCGCCGACGCGCCGCCGCGCGCGGCTACGCCGACTTCATCCGCTCGTAGATCTCCTTGCAGGTGGGGCACACCGGGAACTTCTCGGGATCGCGCCCCGGCGTCCACTTCTTGCCGCACAGCGCCTTGACGGGCTTGCCGGTGATCGCGGACTCGAGGATCTGGTCCTTCTTCACGTAATGCGAGAACCGCTCGTGGTCGCCCGGCTCGATGGCCTCGTCCTGCAGGAGCTTCTCGAGCTCGCGGTCGAGCACGGAGGTGCCTCCACCGGGGGCGTCGGGGTCGGCGATGCTCGCGTGTGCAGGATCGATCATGTGCTCGATTCTACGCGCGGATGCCGCGGTGTCGGCCTTCGCGGCGACGCCCCGGCCGGCCCATGGGCGTCGTGCCGGGATCAGGCGCGCAGCGCCGCCCCGAGGATCTCGGGTCCCCGCCGGTCGAACACGCGGCCGCCCACGAGGATGCCGAGCACGAGCACCGCGATGCCGAGCCCGGTGCCCGCGGCGAACGCCGCCGCGTTCCAGGTCGGGTCGCCGTCGAGGAAGGCGAGCGTCGCGAACGCGAGCGCCGGGGCGGCCACGAGCACCGAGCCGAGCATGGTGATCGACTGCACGAGCGCCGTGATCGCGCCGGTCGACTGGGGCTGCTGGAAGGGGCTGTCGCCGGGCTTCACCGCCGGGTAGGGGAACCGCGCCGACGTGATGGAGCCGACGCCGAGGCCGCCGAGGAGCAGTGCGGTGCTCACGCCGATGACCGATGGCAGCAGCCGCCAGTCGTCGATGACGAACACCGTCAGCGAGCTGCCGAGGCCGATCACGAGGATGCCCGCAATGAGCACGGGAACGAGCCGACCGGCGCGATCGGATGCCCCACGCACCCCCGAGGCGACGTGCAGCCATACCGCGGTGCTGTCGTATGCGGTGTCGTTGTGGAGCGACCAGCCGAGCAGCAGGCACATCAGCGGCACGGGGATGAGGGCGGTGTAGGCCAGCGGGATCCCTGCGAGTCCGAGCGGCACGATGACCAGCAGCGGCACGATCGGGATCATGATGAACGACACCCAGTAGCGCGCGTCGCGGAACCAGTAGGTGATGCTTCGTGCGGCCACCGCACCCGTCGCGGTGTGCGGCATCCGGTCGAACCAGCCGAGCCCGCGGTAGCTCTTCGCCGACGCCTCCCGTCCGGGAGTCACGAGCATGCGCGCCACGACCGCCTGCCAGGCGAGCCAGAGCGCACCGAGCGTGAGCGCGGCCACGAGGAACTTCAGGATGGCGACGCCCCAGTCGCCCGCCGCGGCGTCACCCGGTGCGGCGAACGCCGCGCCGAGCGGCGTCCAGCCGAGCACGCCCGCGAGCGACTCGAGCAGGCCGAGGCCGGAGCTCGCCCAGTCGAGCGTCGCGAGCACGACGATGATCGGCGAGATCAGCACGATGAAGAGCACTCCGAGCACGCTGCTCACCTCGCGAGCGCGCCGAGTGGCGAGCAGCACCGACGCGATCGAGGTCGAGACGCGGGCGAGCAGCAGGCACGTGGCGAAGGCGAGCGCCGCTGCGAGCAGCGCGAGGATGGTCTCTCCCACGCCGCGCGACCACGTCACGACCGTTCCCGCGAGCACGATCGCGAGCACCAGCGCGGGGATGCCGATCATCGCGGCGATCGCGAGACCGAACGCCAGTGTGCGGTCGGGCAGCCCGAACAGCGCGAATCGCCGTGGGTCCATCGTGTCGTCCACCCCGAAGAGCAGCGGTAGCACCACGAATCCGATCACCGTGGCCGAGCCGGCGACGATGAACACGTCGCGGACGAGCTCGACGTCACCGACGAAGCGCAGCCCGACGAGCGTCATGAAGAGGAGCGCGGCGAGACCCAGTCCGTAGACGAGGCCGAGCACGATCCCCACGACCTGCCAGACGCTCCGCCGGAAGATGTTCCCGAGCAGGCGCAGCTTCAGTCGGAGAAACTGTGCAACCATTCCATGCCTTCCGCTGCCTTGCGTCCGCCGGCGAGCTCGACGAAGCGGTCTTCGAGGGTCTCGCCGGCGCGCACCTCGTCGAGCGTTCCGGATGCCAGCACCCGGCCGCCCACGATGATCGCCGCCGAGTCGCAGACGCGCTCGATGAGGTCCATGCCGTGGCTGGAGAGCACCACGGTGCCACCGCCGCCGACGTACCGCTCGAGGATCTCGGTGAGGTTGGCCGCGGAGACGGGGTCGACCGACTCGAAGGGCTCGTCGAGCACGAGCAGGCGCGGAGCATGGATCATGGCGCAGGCGAGCGCGATCTTCTTCGTCATGCCGGCGGAGTAGTCGGCGACGAGGCGGTCGACGGCGTCCTCGAGCCCGAAGGCGGCGATCAGCTCGGTGCTCCGCTCGCGCACGGTGCGACTGTCGAGGCCGCGCAGCACGCCGGAGTAGTAGAGCAGCTGGGCGCCGGTGAGGCGGTCGAAGAGGCGCAGCCGGTCGGGCAGCACACCCGTGGCACGCTTGGCCGCGCGTTGGTCGGCCCACGCGTCGATGCCGTTGATGCGGACCATGCCCGCGTCGGGCCGGAGCAGCCCGGTGACCATCGAGAGCGTCGTGGTCTTGCCCGCCCCGTTCGGGCCGACGATGCCGAAGAACGAGCCGGCGCGCACGTCGAGCGTGATCCCGTCGACGGCGGTGTTGTCGCCGAACTTCTTCACGAGGCCCTCGATCGAGAGCACCGTGGGCGCGTCGGGCGACGGCGCCGGGCGCGCCACCCGCAGCGTGCGCTTCTTGCGCGGGGTGACCTTGCGCGGAGCTGGGATGACGGCGACCGCCTGGTCGACGGCGGCGTCATCGGGTGCCTCGAGGTCGGTGTCGACCGTCGGGATCGGCGGCGCCTCGGTCTCGGGCGGCGCGGTGGTCGCCGCGGCCACGTCAGTCGCATCGAGGTCGACCTCGACTCCAGCATCGGAGAGGACGTCCTCCAGGGTCATCGTGGCCGGAGCCCCGTCGACGGGTACGTGATCGCTGATGACCGGGGCAGCGGATGCCGCGGCTGCAGCCTCGGCCGCTGCCGTGGGCGTCTCGGGCGCCTTGCTCTCGGCACGCGGCGACGGATCGGCGATCGCGTCGTCGGCGATCGCCGCGGCCGCGACGACGGCGGCAGCCCTGGCGGCGGCCTGTCGCTCGGGCCGCTCGCGCGTGGTCTCGTCGATCTCGGCGGCCGCAGTCGCTCCGGCAGCGGGTGCGACGGGTGCCGCCTCGGCGGCGGGCGCGGCAGCGGGTGCGACGGGTG
>NZ_WJSP02000153.1 GCF_009720255.1 Agromyces humi
GAGCCCGACGGCGCCAGGGCCACGGGCACGTCGGACGAGTGCAGCAGCTCGTTCGCGACCGAGCCGATGCGCGACCGGCCGAACAGCCCGCCGCGGGCCGCGCCCACGACGATGAGCCGAGCACCGAACTCGTGCGCCGCGGCGATGAGGCCCTCGGCGAACGACTCCGCGTAGCGGATGTGGAGCAGCTGCGCGACGTCGGCATCATCATCGTCGTCGAGCGACTCGGATGCCTCGGCGAGCCACTCCCGCGACTGCTCCTTGAGGTGCCGCTCGTAGCCCGGGTCGCTCGGCACGGTGCTCGAACGCGCCTCACTGGGCAGGACCATCACGATGTCGAGCAGCGCCTCGCTCGCCCGTGCCAACCGGGTCGCGAGGGCGAGCGCGTCGGCGCCCGAGTCGTTCGCCGTGTACCCGACGACGATGCGCCGGGCAGCGGCGTCCGCGGAGCCGCCGGTCGCGGCATCCGTCGGCCCGTTCACGATGCGGCGAGGATCTCGTCGGCGACCTCTCGCCCGACGCGGATGGCGCCGTCGACGTGCTGGTAGCCCTTGCCGGCCATGTCGCTGCACGAGAAGTGGATGGGCCCGACGGGCGTGCGCAGGTCGGCCCCGTAGCGCGCGAGGCCGCCCATGTCGAAGCTCGCGGCGTAGGCGCCGCGCGTCCACTCCTCGGAGCCCCAGTCGCTCTCGTAGTAGACCACCGGGTGCTTGGCCTGCTCGCCGTAGTAGTGCGAGAGCGATTCGAGGATGCGTTCCTTGCGCTCCTCGGGGCTCAGCGAGAAGACGCCGTCGGCCTCCTCGTCGGCGACGAAGCCGACGAGCGTGCCGCGGGGATCCTCGTGGTTGGTGTTGTCGTAGGCCTCGTGCACGAGCTCATAGGGGCTGAACGCGGTGCCCGACAGGCCCTGTTCGCGCCAGAACGGCGTCTCGTAGACGGCATGCACCTTGATGACGAAGCCCATCGAGAGGTGCTGGTGCAGCTGCTGCTGCCGGCGGGGCAGCGGCGGCTCGTACGAGATGCGGCTGATGAGGATCGGGGGCACGGCGAGGATCACGTGCTTGGCGTGCACCTCGAGGTCGTCGGTCACGGCCACGACGCCGCGCGCGGGAGCCGCGCCATCGCTCTCGGAAAGGCCGGCCCAGCGCAGCGTGCGGACCGCCTGCCCGAGGCGCACGGCGCCGCCGAGCCGCTCGGCGAGCAGCAGCGGCACCTGCTGCAGGCCGCCGACGACGCGCCGGTCGAGGATGAAGTCGGCGTCGACGAGGTTCGAGAACGAGCCCGCGGAGGCCGCCATGAGCAGTGCCTGCAACGCCGAGAACGCGTGCGCGGGCTTGGTGAGCATGGCACCGGCGATGAACATGCCGATGTTCTCCCGCGCCTCGAGGTCGTCGGTCTGCGTCTCGAGCCAGCGAGAGAACGAGATCTCGTCGAGGTCCTTGGCCTGCGGGTGCTCCCACGGGCGGTCGGGGTCGATCTCGGCGACGAGGGCGTCGAGCTTCTCGATGAGGGTGAGGATCTCCTGCTCGGTCGCCGGCGGCACCGGGAAGATCTCGCCCTCGAACCGCTTCTGCTCGCCGTCGGGGCCGATGTAGATGTTCACGCCCTCGCGGTAGCGCGGGTAGGTCTCGAGGCCGAGCTCCTCGAGCGTCTCGATGAGCGCGTCCTGGTCGGGCGAGACCCACTGGCCGCCGATCTCGAGCATGGCGCCGTCGATGTCGTCGGTCCAGAGCCGCCCGCCGGCGCGGTCGCGCGCCTCGAGGACGACCACGGTGCGGCCGGCCTCCTTCAGCCGGGTGGCGGCGGTGAGGCCGGATGCCCCGGCGCCCACGATGACGACGTCGCAGTCGATGCGTTCCATGGTTCCTGTCTGACTTTCCTGGGGTGCGTGCTCGGTGAGGCGAGCGGATGCCGCGGCGCGCGGCCGCGGCATCCGCTCGCTGCTCAGCTCACCGGGATGAGCGTGTACTTCGTGTCGAGGTACTCGTGGATGCCCTCGAGACCGCCCTCGCGGCCGATGCCGGACTGCTTCACGCCGCCGAACGGCGCGGCCGCGTTCGAGACGAGGCCCGTGTTGAGGCCCATCATGCCGGTGGCCATGCGCTCGATGAGACGGTGACCGCGTGCGAGGTCCTGCGTGAAGACGTACGAGACGAGCCCGTACTCGGTGCCGTTGGCAAGGCGCACGGCCTCGTCTTCGTCGGAGAACGTGGTGATGCCGAGCACCGGCCCGAAGATCTCCTCGCTGAGCAGGCGGCTGCCCGCGGCGACGCCGGCCAGCACCGTCGGCGCGTAGAACGTGCCGTCGCCGTCGATGCGGGTGCCGCCGGTGAGCACGGTCGCGCCCTTCGACACGGCGTCCTGCACGAGCTCGTCGGTGGAGTCGACGGCCTTCTCGTCGATCAGCGGGCCGATGTTCACGCCGTCGTCGGTGCCGCGTCCGACCTTCATGGCCTTGACCCGGTCGGCGACCCGCTTCGCGAACTCGTCGGCGACCGACTCGTGCACGATGAAGCGGTTCGCCGCGGTGCAGGCCTGCCCGATGTTGCGGAACTTCGCGATCATCGCGCCGTCGACCGCCTTGTCGAGGTCGGCGTCCTCGAAGATGACGAACGGCGCGTTGCCGCCGAGCTCCATGGAGGTGCGGAGGATGCCCTGCGCCGCCTGCTGCATGAGGGTGCGGCCCACCTCGGTGGAGCCCGTGAACGAGAGCTTTCGCAGGCGCGGGTCGGCGATGATCGGCGCCGACACCTTCGACGACGTCGACGTGGGCACCACGTTCACGACGCCCTTCGGCAGGCCGACCTCCTCGAGCAGCTGCACGAACGCGATGGTCGTGAGCGGCGTGAGCGCCGGCGGCTTGATCACGACGGTGCAGCCCGCGGCGAGCGCCGGCGCGATCTTGCGTGTCGCCATCGCGAGCGGGAAGTTCCACGGCGTGATGAAGAACGACGGCCCGACCGGGCGCTGGGAGACGATCATGCGGCCGGTGCCTTCGGGGTTGAGCCCGTAGCGGCCCGAGATGCGCACCGCCTCCTCGCTGAACCAGCGGAGGAACTCGCCGCCGTAGGCGACCTCGCCGCGTGCCTCGGCGAGCGGCTTGCCCATCTCGAGCGTCATGAGGAGCGCGAAGTCCTCCTTGCGCTCCTGGAGCAGGTCGAACGCCCGGCGCAGCAGCTCGCCGCGCTCGCGGGGCGCGGTCGCGGCCCACGCGTCCTGGGCGGCCACGGCGGCGTCGAGCGCGCGGATGCCGTCGGCCGGCGAGGCATCCGCGATCTCCTTGATCGTCTCGCCCGTCGACGGGTCGGAGACGGCGAGGGTCTTGCCGCCCTCGGCCTCCACCCACTCGCCACCGATGAAGAGGCGGTCTGCGACCCGGTCGAGGACGGTGGTCTCGGCGGTGTGCTGCATGGTGTCGGTCATTGGTGCGATCCGTTTCGTGTCGGTCGGCCGGTTGGCGTGTGGTGCCCGATCAGGGGTAGAGGCCGCGGAGGCGGTGCGCCTCGGCGACGCGCTCGACGGCGAGCGCGGTGGCGGCGGTGCGGAGCGAGAGGTCGCGCGCCTCGGCATAGCCGAGCACATGCTGCCAGGCGCTGAGCATCCGCTCCTCCAGTCTGGACTCGACCTCGTCGGCGCGCCACCAGTAGGCCTGGTTCGCCTGCACCCACTCGAAGTAGGAGACGATTACGCCGCCGGCGTTGGCGAGGATGTCGGGCACGACAAGGATGCCGCGTTCGCGGAGGATGCGGTCGGCCGCCGGGGTCGTGGGGCCGTTGGCGCCCTCGACGATGACGCGGGCGAGCACGTCGCCGGCGTTGCCGTCGTGCAGCACGCCCTCCACTGCGGCGGGAACGAGCAGGTCGACGTCCTGGGTGAGCAGGTCGGCGCCGTCGAGCGCGTCGCCGCCGGGGAATCCGACCACCGAGCCGGTGGCCCGGACGTGCTCGGAGAGCGCCTCGACGTCGAGTCCGCCCGTGTTGAGGATCGCGCCGTACTGATCGCTGACCGCGGTGACCCGCACGCCGGCCGCCGACAGGAAGCGCGCGGCATCCGCACCCACCTTGCCGAAGCCCTGCACGGCCGCAGTCGAGCGGGCCGGGTCGAGCCCGACGTGGCGGAGCGCTGCGAGCGCGATATGCGTGACGCCACGGCTGGTCGCGCTCGCCCGGCCCTGCGAGCCGCCGAGCGCGATGGGCTTGCCGGTCACGATGCCGGGCACCGTGTAGCCGCTGTTCACCGAGTAGGTGTCCATGATCCAGGCCATGGTCTGCTCGTCGGTCCCGATGTCGGGCGCGGGGATGTCGCGCTCGGGGCCGATGATCGGCAGGATCTCGCTCGTGTAGCGGCGGGTGACGCGCTCGAGCTCGGCCATGGAGTGCTCGCGGGGGTCGATCGCGAGACCGCCCTTCGCGCCGCCGTAGGGCACGTCGAGCAGTGCGCACTTCCAGGTCATCCACATGGCGAGCGCCCGCACCTCGTCGAGGTTGACGTTGGGCGCGTACCGCAGGCCGCCCTTGGCGGGACCGCGCGAGAAGTTGTGCTGCACACGGTGGCCGATGTAGAGCCGGCTCTCGCCCGAGTCGAGGCGCAGCGGCACCGCGACGGTGAGCTCACGCCGCGGGGTCGCGAGCATCTGGTGCAGGCCGTTCTCGTAGCCGAGCAGCCCGATCGCCTCGGCGAGCTGGGCGCGCGCGTCGGTGAGCGGGGTCGCGATGTGGTCGACGGTGGGCGCCGGGCCGGGCGCGGGCGCGGCATCCGTTGCGGTCGACATCGTCGTCGCCGCGAGCAGGTCGGTCATGCGTTCTTCAGTCCTTCCGCGACGACCGAGAGGCCGTCGATGAGCAGTTCGTCGGAGATGGTGAGCGGGGGCAGGAAGCGGATGACGTTGCCGTACGTGCCGCAGGTGAGCAGCACGACGCCGTTCGCGTGCGCGTACTTGGCGATCGCGGTGGTGAGCGTCGCGTCGGGCGCACCGGTGGTGGGGTCGACGAGCTCGATCGCGACCATGGCGCCGCGGCCGCGGACATCGCCGATGCGGGGGTCGGCGGTGCGCAGCGCGTTGAGGCGGCCGATGAGCACGGCGCCGATCTCGCGGGCGCGCTCGATGAGGCCGTCCTGCTCGTACGCCTCGATCGTGGCGAGTGCGGCGGCGCAGGCGATCGGGCTGCCGGCGTAGGTGCCGCCGAGGCCGCCGGCCATCGCGGAGTCCATGATCTCGGCGCGGCCGGTGACCGCGGAGAGCGGCAGGCCGCCGGCGATGCCCTTCGCCGCGACGACGAGGTCGGGCACGATGCCCTCGTGCTCGCTCGCGAACCAGGCGCCGGTGCGGGCGAAGCCGGTCTGCACCTCGTCGGCGATGAAGACGACGTCGTTCGCGCGGCACCACTCGACGAGCGCGGGGAGGAAGCCCTGCGCGGGCACGATGAACCCGCCCTCGCCCTGGATGGGCTCGATGATGATCGCGGCGAGGTTCTCGGCGCCGACCTGCTTCTCGATGACCGAGATCGCCCGCGCCGCGGCCTCGGCGCCCGAGAGGCCGCCGTCGCGGAAGGGGTAGCTCAGCGGCGCGCGGTACACCTCTGACGCGAACGGCCCGAAGCCGCTCTTGTACGGGATGTTCTTCGCGGTGAGGCCCATGGTGAGGTTCGTGCGGCCGTGGTAGGCGTGGTCGAACGCGACGACGGCCTGCTTCTTCGTGAAGTGCCGGGCGATCTTCACGGCGTTCTCGACGGCCTCGGCACCCGAGTTGAAGAGCGCCGAGCGCTTGGCGTGGCCACCGGGGGTGAGGGCGTTGAGCTTCTCGGCGACGGCGACGTAGCCCTCGTAGGGCGCCACGGTGAAGCACGTGTGGGTGAAGGGCCCGGCGCGCGAGGCATCCGAGCCCGCCCGATCCGGCCGCGGCGGTGCGCGTGGGACGCCGTCGGCGGGCCTCCCTAGACTGTCGATGTGGCGGACGACGACATCGACCAGGGCATCAGCCTCCCCGACGCGGCCGACGAGGTGGAGCGCCTCACGATCCGCATCAACGAGGCGCGCGACGCGTACTACGAGCGCGATACGACGATCATCTCCGACGCCGAGTACGACGGGCTCATGCACGAGCTCGAGGCGCTGGAGCGCGCGTATCCCGAGCTGCAGAGCCAGGACAGCCCCACGCTGACCGTGGGGGGGCGCGGCGAGACCACGCTCTTCGCGCCCGTGCAGCACGCGGAGCGCATGCTGAGCCTCGACAACGTCTTCTCGCCCGACGAGCTCGCCGACTGGGCGAATCGCGCGCAGGCGTCGGCGGGGCGTCCGGTGCACTGGCTGTGCGAGCTCAAGATCGACGGCCTGGCCCTCAATCTCCGTTACGAGCACGGGCGGCTCGTCACTGCGGCCACGCGCGGCGACGGCCGCGTCGGCGAGGACGTCACCGAGAACGTGCGGTACATCAGCGGCATCCCGACGAAGCTCGCCGGCACGGGGCATCCGCCCCTCGTCGAGGTGCGAGGCGAGGTGTTCTTCCCCACTGCGCTGTTCGACGAGCTCAACGCCCGGCAGACGGCTGCGGGCGAGCGCGAGTTCGCCAACGCGCGCAACGCGGCCAGCGGCTCGCTCCGGCAGAAGGCCGAGAACAAGAACGCCGCCCAGCTGGCCCTCATGCGCGACCGCCTGTCGCGGCTGCGCATGCTCGTGCACGGCATCGGCGCCTGGCCGGATCCGCCGGTGTCCGCGCAGTCCGAGGTCTACGAGCTGCTCGCGGGATGGGGGCTGCCCACCAGTCCGCACTTCCGGGTGCTCGACTCGGTGCGGGGAGTGCAGGAGTTCGTGGCGCACCACGGCGAGCACCGCCACGACGTCGAGCACGAGATCGACGGCATCGTCGTGAAGGTCGACGAGCTCGCGCTGCACGACGAGCTCGGCGCGACCAGCCGGGCGCCCCGGTGGGCGATCGCCTACAAGTACCCGCCCGAGCAGGTGAACACCAAGCTCCTCGACGTGGTCGTGAGCGTCGGGCGCACCGGCCGTGCGACGCCGTTCGCGGTGATGGAGCCGGTTCGCGTCGCCGGCTCCGTGGTGCGGCAGGCGACCCTCCACAACCAGGAGGTCGTGAAGGCCAAGGGCGTGCTCATCGGCGACACGGTGGTGCTGCGCAAGGCCGGCGACGTCATCCCCGAGGTGCTCGGACCGGTCGTCGAACTCCGCGACGGCACCGAGCGCGCCTTCGTGATGCCCGCGGAGTGCCCCGAGTGCGGCACGCCGCTGCGGCCGATGAAGGAGGGCGACATCGACCTGCGCTGCCCCAACGCGCGCAGCTGTCCGGCGCAGGTGCGCGGGCGGGTCGAGCACATCGGCTCGAGGGGCGCACTCGACGTCGAGGCGCTGGGCGAGGTGTCGGCCGCCGCCCTGACGCATCCCGCGGTGCCGGCAGAGCCGCCGCTGCCGACCGAGGCCGGGCTCTTCGACCTGACCGTGCGCGAGCTCTTCCCGATCGAGGTGGTCGTACGCGACGTCGAGACGGGGCTTCCCCGCCTGGAGGACGACGGAACGCCGGTGTACCGGGCGCCGTTCCGCCGACTGCGGCGGCGCACCGGCAAGGGGGCCGACCCCGCGTACGACGCCGATGCCGCCGAGTTCGCCGGCGATGCGACCCACGTGCCGTCGAAGGCGGCCTACGAGCTCGTCGCCAACCTCGAGCTGGCGAAGACGAAGCCGCTCTGGCGCATCCTGGTCGCCCTCAACATCCGGCACGTCGGCCCGGTCGCCGCTCGCGCGCTCGCCGATCACTTCGGCTCGCTCGACGCGATCAGGTCGGCCGAGCGGGCGGAGCTCGCCGAGGTCGACGGCGTCGGCCCGATCATCGCCGACTCGCTGCTCGAGTGGTTCGAGGTCGACTGGCATCGCGAGATCCTCGACCGGTGGACCGCGTCGGGGGTGCAGTTCACGACGCCCGGTCATCCGGGACCGGGCGCGGCGGCCTCGTCCGGAGGAGTGCTGGCCGGGCTCACGATCGTCGCGACGGGATCGCTCGACGGCTTCACGCGCGAGGGCGCGCAGGAGGCGATCATCGCCGCCGGCGGCAAGGCCGCCTCGAGCGTGTCGAAGAACACCGACTTCGTCGCAGCCGGTCCCGGCGCGGGCTCGAAGCTCGCGAAGGCCGAGGCGCTCGGCCTTCGGGTGATCGATGCCGCGCAGTTCGCGCGGCTGGTCACCGAAGGACCGGCAGCGCTCGAGAGCTGAACGCCGAGGGGGGACCGTGGGGAACGAAGGCACCAGTCCTGAAGCGAGGGCCGAGGACGGCGCACCGCCGGACGGCGCGGCCGGCGCCTCCCGCCGGGACTT